>DASQWY010000569.1:0-4697 GCA_035640005.1 Actinomycetes bacterium | reverse complement strand
ACGCTGGCGCACGGGCTCAAGAACGTGCCGAGCACCTTCGACTCGCTGAAGGACCAGCAGCTCCAGAACGACCCGCACTTCAAGACGTTCCTGGACGTCTTCCAGAACCCGCAGTCGACCTTCAAACCGATCACCCCGATCGGCGTCGCCGACGTCGACATGTTCCTCACCTTCGCCACCAAGTGGCAGGCGGGCAAGGTGCCCGACCTGGGCGCCGGCCTCAAGGGGCTCGACGACCAGATCAACAAGCAGCTCCAGCTCGGGTAGGGACGGCGCATGGCCACCGTCGCGGAGCGGCCCGCGGCCGCACCCGAGCAGGCCCGCGCCGCCGAGCGCCGCCGGCGGCGGCGGCGCTCGGCCTGGCGCCGCCAGTGGGTCGCGCTGGCGTTCATGTCGCCGTGGCTCATCGGGTTCAGCGCCTTCTACGTGTACCCGATGGCCGCCAGCCTGTACTTCTCGTTCACCAAGTACGACATCCTGAGCGAGCCGCGCTGGGCCGGGCTCGGCAACTACCGCTTCATGCTCACCAGCGACCCGCTGTTCTGGGTGTCGTTGCGCAACACCCTCTGGATCATCGCGGTGCTGGTGCCGCTCCAGGTCGTCTTCGCGATCGTCAGCGCCACCGCGCTGACCAGGGTCAAGCGCGGGCTCACCCTCTACCGGACGGTCTTCTTCCTGCCGTCGATGGTCCCGCTGGTGGCGGCGACCCTCGGCTTCATCTACCTGCTGAACCCGGCCGGGCCCGTCAACCGCCTGCTGGGCCTGCTGCACCTGCCGCAGCCGCTGTGGTTCGTGGACCCGCGCTGGACCAAGCCGGGCCTGACCCTGATCGGCCTGTGGGGCATCGGCCAGATCATGATCATCTTCCTCGCCTCGCTGCTGGACGTGCCGACGCAGCTCTACGAGGCGGCCGAGATCGAGGGCGCCAACCCGTGGCAGCGGTTCCGCCACGTGACCCTGCCGATGATCTCCCCGGTGATCTTCTTCTCGGCGATCATCGGCATGATCCAGGGCTTCCAGTACTTCACCCAGGCCTACGTCGTCTCCAGGGCGGGCGAGCGGACCAACCCGGTCGGCTACCCGCAGGACTCGCTGCTGTTCTACCTCAGCCACCTGTACCAGCAGGGCTTCGAGGGCTTCCACATGGGCTACGCCGCGGCCCTCTCCTGGGTGATGTTCCTGGTGACGCTGGCCTGCACCATCGTGTTCATCCGCAGCTCGCGCCGGTGGGTGCACTACCAGGGAGGGTTCCGGTGAGCGCGGTGGCGGCGGCGCGGCGGCCGGTGCCCCCGGCGGTCCGGCGCCGCCGGGTCCTCACCTCGGTCGCCAACCACGCGGTGGTGATCGCCCTGGCGCTGGCGTTCCTGCTGCCGTTCGTGTTCATCGTGGCGACCGCGCTGATGACCAACCAGCAGGCGCTGTCCCCCAACGTCTGGCCGCACCCGTTCGTGTGGTCGAACTTCAGCACGGTGTTCCACTCGTTCCCGTTCGTGCGCTACACGCTGAACACCGTCACCTACGCGGGCCTGGCCACCGTCGGGGTGCTGCTGTCGTGCACGCCGGTCGCCTACGCCCTGTCGCGGCTGCGCTGGCGCGGGCGGCAGGTCGCCTTCATGCTGGTGCTGTCCACGCTGATGCTGCCGCCGCAGGTCACGATCGTGCCCCTGTACGTGATCTTCGTGCGGCTGCACTGGATCGGCACGCTCAAGCCGCTGATCGTGCCGCTGTTCTTCGGCGACGCGTTCAGCATCTTCCTGCTGCGCCAGTTCTTCATGACCATCCCGCAGGAGCTGTCGGACGCCGCCCGCGTCGACGGGGCCGGGGAGCTGCAGATCCTGCTGCGGGTGATCGTGCCGCTCGCCAAGCCGGCGCTGGCGGCGGTGGCGCTGTTCCAGTTCCTCTACTCGTGGAACGACTTCTTCAACCCGCTGCTGTACGCCGGCAGCAACCCCAACGCCTGGACGCTGGCGGTGGCGCTGCAGCAGTTCACCAACCTCTCGCGCGGGGTGCTGTGGAACCTGCAGATGGCGGCGTCGCTGCTGTTCATGCTGCCGGTGATCGTGATCTTCTTCTTCGCGCAGAAGGCGTTCGTCCAGGGGGTCACGCTCACCGGGGTCAAGGGGTGAGCGGCGCCCGCCGGGCGCCGCTGCGGATCGCCCTGCTCGGCACCGGCTGGGTGATGGACTTCCACGCCCGCGCGGTGGCCGCCCACCCCGGGGCCGAGGCGGTGGCGGCGGCCAACTGGCGCGAGCCGTCCCTGCGGCGGCTGGCCGAGCGCCACGCCATCCCCCGCACCACCACCGACTGGCGCGCGCTCGCCGCCGACCCGCGGGTGGACGCGGCGGTGATCGCCACCCCCAACGGGCTGCACGCCGAGCAGGCGGTGGCGTTCCTGGAGGCCGGCAAGCACGTGCTGGTGGAGAAGCCGATGGCCCGCACCCTCGCCGAGGCCGACGCGATGGTGGCGGCCGCCCGCGGCTCCGGCGCGAGGCTGATGGTCGCCCACTGCTGGCGCTTCCACGCCGACGTGCGTGCCCTGCGCGCCAGGGTCGCGGCCGGCGAGCTCGGCGAGGTCGTCAAGACCCGCGGCTACGGGGTGCACGCCCGCTGGGGGCCGTCCGGCTGGTTCACCGACCCGGAGCTGGCCGGCGGCGGCGCCCTGCTCGACATGGGCGTGCACGCCATCGACACCGCCCGCTACCTGCTCGGCGACCCGCAGCCGCTGCGGGTCTGCGCCGCCGTCGGCACCCGCTACGGCAGCTACCAGGTCGACGACGACGCGGTGCTGCTGATCGGCTGGTCCAACGGCACCACCTCGGTGGTGGAGGCGGGCTGGTGGCAGCCGCACCTGGGCGGCCTGGAGGCCGACACCGAGCTGTACGGCACCGGCGGCTACGCGCGCGTGTGGGACCTCACCGAACCGCCCGACGGCTACGAGCACTGCAGCCAGCCGATGTTCACCGCGCAGCTGGCCGAGTTCGTCGACGCCGTCGCCTTCGGCCGCCAGCCGCGCCCCAGCGGTGAGGACGGCCGCGTGGTCATGCGGGTGGTCGAGCAGGCCTACCGGGGGCCCGGGCGGTGAGGGTGGTCCTGGGGGTCGACGGCGGCGGCTCCAAGACGCACGCGCTGGTCGCCGACGAGCGCGGCGAGACGCTCGGGTTCGCCTCCAGCGGCCGCTCCAACTGGGAGGACGCCGGGCTGGAGGCGGCCAGGGCCGCGCTGGCGGAGGCGGTCGGCGGCGCGCTGGCCGCCGCCGGGGTGCGGCCGGGCGACCTGGCCGCCAGCGCGTTCGGCCTGGCCGGGCTGGACTGGGACGACGACCGGCCGATGCTGGCGGCGCTGGTGGACCCGCTCGGGCTCGGCGGGCCCAGGACGCTGGAGAACGACTCGTTCATCGCCCTGCGCGCCGGCGCCAGCCGGCCGTTCGGGGTGGTGGTGATCGCCGGGACCGGTACGGTCGCCGCCGGCCGCGACCCCGCCGGCCGCAGCTTCCGCACCTTCGGGCTCGGCCCGATGTACGGCGACTTCGGCAGCGCCACCGAGGTCGCCGAGGAGGCGGTCCACGCGGTCGCCGACGCCTGGACCGGCCGCGGGCCCGCCACCAGCCTGAGCGAGCTGCTGCCGCCGCTGGCCGGCTGCGCCTCGGCGGCGCAGCTGCTGCAGCGGCTCAGCCGCGACGCGGTGCCGCTGCCGCCGGCCGCGCCGCTGGTGCTGCAGCAGGCCGCCGCCGGCGACCCGGCCAGCCGGGCGATCGTGGTCCGCGTCGGCGCCGCCCTCGGCGAGGCGGCGGCGCTGGTGGCCCGCCGGCTCGGCCTGGAGCGGCAGGCGTTCGAGGTGGTCATGGCCGGCGGGCTGTTCCGCGGCCGCAGCCGCCTGCTGGAGGCCACCCTGGCGGAGGCCGTGCACCGGGTCGCGCCGGCGGCGCTGCCGGTGCGGCTGGCCTGCGGGCCGGTGGTCGGGGCGGTGCTGGAGGCGCTGGAGCTGGCCGGCGCCGACCCCGCCCCGCCGCTGCGCGAGCGGCTAGTCGCCTCCTTCCAGGAGAACGTGTCCGCCGCGCTCAGTGCAGGCAGAACTCGTTGCCCTCGGGGTCCTGCATCACCACCGCGTAGGCGTCGACGCCCTCCTCGAACAGCACGCGCAGCCGGGTGGCGCCGGCGCCGGCGAGGCGGTCGGCCTCGGCGTCGACCCGCTGCCTGCGGGTCGCCAGCGGGACCTTGCGGCCGCCGCTCACGCCCAGGTCCATGTGCAGCCGGTTCTTGACGACCTTGGGCTCGGGCACCGGCTGGAACCAGATCCGTGGCCCGACCCCGGCCGGGTCCACGATCGCGTCGTAGCCGTCCTCCTCCATCTCCTCCCGCAGGCCGCGGCTGCGCCAGTACGCCCGCCAGCTGTCGAAGCCGTCCGGCGGCCCCTCCCGCTGGTAGCCCAGCGCGTCGGCCCAGAACCGGGCCAGCCGCCCCGAGTCGGCGCAGTCGATCACCACCTGGATCCGGGTTGCCATGCGGTACCCTCCCCGAGCTCGACTCGACGGACGCCGCCGATCGTGTCAGATCCCTGGGACGCCCCGGGGCGCGAACCGGGCGGCGTTGGCGCCGGCCTCGGCGCGGATCACGTGCATGACCGCGTTGATCAGCGCCAGGTGGGTGAACGCCTGCGGGAAGTTGCCGAGGTGGCGGCCGCTGCGCGGGTCGATCTCC
>DASQWY010000568.1:0-3663 GCA_035640005.1 Actinomycetes bacterium | reverse complement strand
GCGGGTCGACCTGGCGGCGGGGGAGCCGGTGGGGCCGGCGGTGGCGGCGGCGCTGGCGAGCCCCAGGGAGCCGCCCGATCAGGTGTGGTCGCCGCGCCTGGGCCGCCTGCTGGAGCCGCTGGCCGGGCGCTTCTCCGACTCGCTGCTGGTCTCCAACGTCGGCCGCCGCGCCGTGCCGGGGGCGCGCAGGCTCGACTTCTTCCCGGTCGCCCGCGGCCGCTCGGCGGTGGCGTTTGGGTCGGCGGGGCTGCCCGGCGGCCCCTCCACCGTTTCGGTGCGCGCCCGCGACCTGTACCTGGAGGACGCCGAGGCGCTGCTGGCCGAGGTGGTCGCCCGGCTGGAGGCCTGACGGGCGCCGGCGACCGCGCCGGCGAGGTAGGCGGCCAGCTCGCAGCCGCGCAGCACCAGCATGCCGGCGGCGGCGGCGGGGTCGGCGGCCAGCAGCCGGCGCCCGCGCCAGGTGGCGCGGAGGACGGCGCGGACCTGGGCGCCGATCGCGCCGGGGTGGGCGCGCCGGTAGGCGAGGATCCCCTTGCCGTAGTAGTAGCGCTTGCGGACCAGCCCGGTCAGGCTGAGCCGGCCCTCGTGGTGGAGGATCAGCGCCGGCGCCTCGGCCACCCGGATCCCGTCGGCCAGCATGCGGCTGCGCAGCTCGGCGTCTTCGGTGCCGGTCAGCCACAGGGCGAACCCGCCAGTCGCCCGCAGGTACTCGGTGCGGACCAGCCGCGGCCCGAGCAGCGACGGGTCGCCGCGCTGGCAGCGCCGCTCCAGCGCCCGGCAGCGGGCCCAGAAGCCAGGCCCGACCGACTCCTCCGGGATGGCCACGCCGCCGGCGCCGGTGGCGGCGGCTACCTCCAGCGCCCGCTCGACCACGTCGGACGCCAACTCCATGTCGGCGTCGACGTACAGCACCCACTCGCCCCTGGCGTGGGCGATGCCGAGGTTGCGCTGCGCGCTCCGCTCCGGCCCGCCCTCCAGCACCAGGTCGGCGAGGCGCTCGGCGACCGCCCTGGTGGCGTCGGCGCTGCGGTTGTCGATCACGATGAGCTCCAGGTCCCCGCGGGTCTGGGCGCGGACCGAGCGCAGGCAGGCCTCGATCGTGCGGCCCGCGTCCCTGGTCGGCACCACCACCGAGACCAGCAGGCCGCCGCTCACGGCGCCGACCCGGGGGGCAGCTGGCGGCGCGCCTGCGAGGGGAGCTCGCGGGGCGGCTCCGCCGGCGCCTCCTCCTCGTCGCTATGGTCGGCCCCTGCCCGGACCTCGCGGAGCACCCCCACCACCAGCAGGGCGAGCCCGGCGCCGGCGAGGTGGTGGGCCAGCAGGTTGCCGGTGACGAAGCCGGGCCCGACGGTCGCCGGCTGGGGCAGGCCGCGGGCCAGCACCACCAGCGGCACCAGCGCCAGGCAGAGCACCGCCACCACCAGCAGGTCCCTGGGCGCCGGCGCCCGCACCAGGTCGTAGACGACGAAGGCGGCCGCCACCGCCAGCCCGGTGACGCCGCCGAGCAGCCACAGCAGGGCCACCAGCACGGCCCACTCGAGGTACGGCCGGCGGCTCACCGGCGCCTCCAGGGCGGCCGGGGCAGCCACCGGCGGCGGGGCAGGCCGACCAGCAGCAGCGCGACCACCAGCAGCGCGGCGCCGGAGGCGGCCAGCGACCAGTCGGCCGCGCGCTGCGGGGTGAATGAGACCTCGAAGCGGTGCGGGCCGGGGTCGGTCACCCGCCAGCCGATCGAGTAGCCGTCCAGCAGCAGCGGCGGGCCGAGCGGGCGCCCGTCCATGCTCGCCGACCAGCGCGAGTCGTAGCCCTGGCCGGCGACCAGGTAGTAGGGGCCGGCGGCGGCGCCCGTCCGGATGGTCATGCCGGTCCGTGACGAGGAGGTCACCTCGGCCGTGGCCGGCGCCGGCGGCGCCGCCGGCCGCGCGCCCGAGGCCGGCGAGGACAGCGCCAGCAGGTCGACCAGCCAGCCGGGGTCCGAGCTGAGCCGGTGGTCGCCGCGGCCGAGCGCCAGCGTCGCGTCGCAGCCGCGCACCGGCAGCGGCCTGCCGGCGGCCAGCTCGGCGAGCGTCCCGTCCAGGCGGGCCCGCAGGGGCTTGCCGTCGACCCGGGCCAGCTCGACGCAGCCCTGCAGGCGCCGGCTGCCGGGGGCGTCAGGGATGCGGGCGCCGCCGGCGCGGAGCTCGCTGACGCGGACCTGGCCGCCCAGCCCGGCGACCTGCCGGATGGTCAGCCGCAGGCGCCTGACCCGCTGGGCCGGGAAGTCGATCCGGCTGGAGCCGAGCTTCAGGTCGGCCAGCAGCGGCTTGCCGCCGTTGACCGACAGCGCCGCCTGGGTGATCGCGTCCACCCCGGTCAGACCCTTGGGCGTGCTCTGCAGCACGTCGACGTGGTCCAGCCGCTTGCCGGGCAGCTTCAGCTCGATCCACTCGCCGGGCCCGCGCCCGTCCGGCACCCAGGCGCTGTCGGGGTCGCCGTCCAGCGCCTGCGACGCCCGCACGCCGAGGTTGTCGAAGTACCGGGAGGAGGAGCTGGCCTGCACGTCGCCGGGCGCGCCGGCGAGCTGGTCGACCAGCGGGTCGGGCAGGCCGGGCCCGGCGGCGGCCAGCCCGCTGACCGCGAACCCCAGGCCGGTCGGCAGCCAGAATCGCCGGTCCAGCACCAGCTCCTCGTCGTGGGAGCGGTCGCCGCCCGGGTCGGCGGCCCTGGTCAGCACCACGTCGACCGGCAGGTCGGCGAGCCGGTCCCTGGCCGGCGCCGGCAGGGCGCTCAGCAGCCGCGGCAGCGTCTGCGGCAGCCGCACCGTCTGCCGCACGTGCACGCCGGGGATGCCGATCTCCCAGAAGCCGACCGGGTTCAGGCCGTCGCCGCGGACCTGGGTGATCTGCACCGTCACCGACGAGGTGGTGGCGTGGGGCAGGTCGACCGTCACCTCCGGCTCGGGCGGTACCGGCGCGTCGACCGTGCCGCCGTCGACCCGGACGCGGACGGCGGCGATCTGCACGCCGGGGGTGGAGATCACCGGGCGCAGGGTGATGCTGGACAGGTCGACTGGGTGGTCGAGGGTGATGGTGACCGACTGGCCGACCGCGCCGCCGAAGTCGCCGGTCAGCCAGGCGGTGTGCCGGTCGCCGTCGAAGGCGAGCTCCGGCTTGCCGTAGGGGGTCTCGGTCAGCAGCGACCCGGAGCCGGTGGCGGTCACCGAGCGGGCCCCGGACAGCTCGGTGACCGACTGGCGGTCCGCGTCGCCGAACAGGGTCAGGCTGGAGGCCGGCAGCGGCTGGTCGGCCCGGTAGGTCGGCGACCAGTTCTGGCTGACCCGGAAGCTGCCCCAGGCGCGGCGGCGGTTGCTGTCGGTCAGGACGATCCGGGACTCGTCGCCGAGCGCGTCGGCCAGCTCCGCCGGCGACATCGAGCCGAGCAGCCGGAACGCCGGCCCGCCGCGGGCCAGGCCGAGGCGGACCAGCGAGGCGATCGCGAAGCCGTCGCCGTCGACCAGCATGGTCCCCTGGGTGGGCTCGGCCCGGACGATCGGTCGCGCGCCCGCGACCGTGTACCGCTGCAGCGGCGGCAGGGCCGCGTCGGCGCGGGCCTGCTCCCCAGAGTAGCCGAGCCCGGCCGGGGCGACCGTGTTCTCGCCCGGGCGGCCGTAGGCGCCGGCCAGCC
>DASQWY010000567.1:0-2040 GCA_035640005.1 Actinomycetes bacterium | reverse complement strand
GGGCGATGGTCAGGAAGCCGCCGGCCGGGATGCCGTCCACCAGCCGGTCCACGATCGCGTCCGCCTGGTCGTCGTCGCTGAGGTGGTGCAGGATGCCGAGCAGCATGACCGCCACCGGCTGGCTGAAGTCCAGCGTCCGGGCGGCGGCCCGCAGGATCGTGTCCGGCTCGCGCACGTCGGCGTCGATGTAGTCGGTGGCCCCCTGCGGCGTGCCGACCAGCAGGGCGCGGGCGTGCGCCAGCACCAGCGGGTCGTTGTCGACGTAGACGATCCGGCACTCCGGCGCGAGCCGCTGGGCGACCTCGTGGGTGTTGTCGGCGGTGGGCAGGCCGGTGCCGATGTCCAGGAACTGGCGGATCCCCGCCTCGCTGACCAGGTAGCGGACCGCGCGGCCCAGGAACGCCCGGTCGGCCCGGGCCAGGGTGACGATGTCCGGGAACATCTCGGCGATCCGGTCACCGACCGTGCGGTCGACCGGGTAGTGGTCCTTGCCGCCGAGCCAGTAGTTCCAGATCCGGGCCGAGTGCGCCACGCTGGTGTCGATCTTGTCGATCCTGTCCACCTGCCGCCGTCCTCCCTTGGTCGCCTTTGGCGCATTATGACGGCTGGCGGGCCGGGTGAAGTTACGGCCTGGTCAGGACCATCTTGAGGGCGTCGGTCTTGGCGGCGTCGGCGAACACCCCGTAGGCGTCCAGGATGTCGTCCTGGGAGAAGTAGTGGGTGGCGAACGGCCGCGGGTCCAGGCGCCCCTCGGCGACCAGCCGCAGCAGCGTGGGGGTCGAGCGCGTGTCCACCAGCCCGGTGGTGATGGTCACGTTGCGGATCCACAGCCGCTCCAGGTGCAGGGTGGCGGGATGGCCGTGGACGCCGATGTTGGCGACCCGGCCGCCCGGCCGCACCAGCTCGGTGCACAGCTCGAACGTCTCGGGGATGCCGACCGCCTCGATGGCCACGTCGGCGCCGAGCCCGTCCGTGAGGCCCTTGACGACCTCCAGCGGGTCCTCGGCGTCGCTGTTGACGGTCAGGTCGGCGCCGAACCGCGAGCGGGCCTTCTCCAGGCGGGAGTCGGCCTTGTCGATGGCCACCACGCTGCTGGGCCCGTACAGGCGGGCGGTCATCATCGCCGCCAGCCCCACCGGCCCGGCGCCGACCACGGCCACCACGTCGCCCGGCTGGACGTTGCCGTTCAGCACGCCGACCTCGAACCCGGTCGGGAGGATGTCCGACAGGAACAGCACCTGCTCGTCGCTGAGCCCCTCCGGCAGCTGGTAGAGGCTGTTGTCGGCGAACGGGATGCGCGCCAGCTCGGCCTGGGTGCCGTCGATCAGGTGGCCGAGGATCCAGCCGCCGCCGCTCTGGCACTGCCCGTACATCCCCTCCCGGCAGTAGCGGCAGCGCCCGCAAGCCGAGATGCAGGAGACCAGCACGCGGTCGCCGGCCCGGACGTTCTCCACGGCGTCGCCGGTGTCCACCACCGTCCCCACCGCCTCGTGGCCGAGCGTGCGTCCCTCCGCCACCGTGGGCACGTCCCCCTTGAGGATGTGCAGGTCGGTGCCGCAGATGGTGGCGGTGTCGATCCGCACGATGGCATCGCTCGGCCGCTCCAGCTTGGGATCGGGCTTGGACTCCCACTGCTTGTCATTGGGCCCGTGATATACGAGTGCCTGCATGGCGCTCACCCCCAACGCTGTGGCGGAACGTCACGCAAGCATAGAAGCCGGTCTAGCGCGACGGAACCGGCATCTCAATCTGAGACCGTCAGGGCGGACCGGCCTCGCCGAGGGAGGGGATCGCCGCGGCGAGCGTGGCCAGCGCCTCCGGCCTCCAGGGACCGGCGGTGATGACCACCATGTGCTCGATCCCGAGCGCCGCGGCCGCCTCGCACCGCCGCACGAACTCCTCGCTGGACTCCCCGGCCTCCAGCCGGGTGCTGAGCGTCTTCTCCACCGCCTCGTAGGGGCGGCCGGCGTCCTCGCAGTGGCGGGCCAGGACCGCGAGCTTGTGCCTGACGGTGCGCCCGCCGTCGGGGATGTCGAACAG
>DASQWY010000566.1:0-2891 GCA_035640005.1 Actinomycetes bacterium | reverse complement strand
GCGAGGCGCTCGCCCTGGAGACGGCGCACCACCTCTCCTGGGACGTGACGCACGGGGCACGCGACATCCTCATCAACGACGCCGTCCGCCTGATCCGCGACCGCTCCGCCCTGGTCGTCCGGGCGCTGCGGGCCGCCACGCGGAGCTACCTGGCGTGGACCGGCGGGCAGCGGGCCGCCCTGGAGGGCCTGTCGCTCACCCTGGTCGGCCTGCTGAGCGTCCTGGCCCGCGGCCGCACCGGCGGGCTGATCGCGGGCATCGCGATCCTGCGGCTGATCCCGATCCTGGCGCGGCTGGGGAGCACGGCCTCGCAGGTCAAGAACGCCACCTCCCGGACCACCGCCTGGTCCCCGACGCTCAGGGCGGCGCTGCCGGGGGCGACGCCGCCGGCCAGGGCGCCCGGGCCCCGGCCGGCGCCCGAGCTCGTCCTGTCCGTGAACATCCTGCCGGGGCCGGGGACGCAGCGGCGGATCGGTTCGCCCGTCCGCTTCCAGCTCGCCAGGGGCGACTGGATCCAGCTCGCCGGCAGGTCGGGCGCGGGCAAGAGCAGCGTGCTCGACGCGATCGCGGGCCTCTGGGAGGACTTCGACGGCAGCATCGAGCGCGACGCGGCCACCACCCTGGGCTACGCCTCCCAGGCCCCGTTCCTGCACGGCGGCACGGTGGCCGACAACATCGCGCTCGGCCGCGACCTGGGCGCCGAGGCGGTGGAGGCGGCGGCGCGGGCGGCTGGGCTCGACGAGTGCCTCGGCCCGGGGTACCAGCGCCACCAGCTGCTGGACCGGGGCGTGAACCTCAGCGGCGGCCAGCGGCAGCGGGTGAGCATCGCGCGCGCCCTCGTCGGCCGCCCGGACCTGCTGATGCTGGACGAGGCGATGGCCAACCTCGACCGGCACGCCGAGGAGACGATCCTGCAGCGCATCCGGCTCCACCTCCCCGACGCCGCGGTCATCCTGGTCACCCACCGCCCGGCCGCGATCCCGTGGGCGCTGCACCGGGTGGCGATGTGATGGCCGCGCCACGGTTCTCGATCCTGCTGCCCACGACCAGTTACGGCGACTACCTTCCGGTGACGCTCCGGTCGGTGGACCGGGCGGTGGCGGGCAGCGACGACTGCGAGCTGATCGTCGTGCTCGACGGGGCCGGGCGGGCCGCGCCGCTGCCCACGGTCGGCCGGCGCACCGTCAGCCTCGTCTCGCCCGGGACCGGGATCTCCGCCGCGCTCAACGCGGGGCTGCAGGCGGCGGGCGGCGAGTACCTGGTGCGGATGGACGCCGACGACCTGTGCCACCCGCAGCGCTTCCGCGACCTGCGCCGCCGCTCGGCCGGCCGGCCGGACATCATCGCCGGGGCGATCGTCAAGTTCGGCGCCTGCCGTCCCAGCTACGAGGCGCCGCCACGCGACGCCCGCCAGGCCATGGAGGACCTGCTGCACCGCGGCTACGCCTTCGCGCACCCGGCGGCCGCGGTGCGCCGCGAGGCGCTGGAACGCGCGGGCGGCTACGACCCGGCCCGCGACGGCCTCGAGGACCTGGACCTGTGGCTGCGGCTACTGGGCGGCGGCGCCGGCTTCGCCAGCTCGCGGCTGCCGCACGTGTTCTACCGCGTGCACGCCGAGCAGGTCAGCCGGGGCGCGGCGGTGGCGGCCGGCGTCCGGGACCGCCTCGCCCTGGTCCCCGCGGCCGGCGCCGCCTGCGGTGACCGCTGCCCGGGCCGGCTCGCCACCTGCTGCTCCCTCCACGCCGGCGACCCCGGGCGGGTGTGCGGGCGCTACCTGCACCACCTGGCGGTGCGCGAGCTCCGCGGCGCCCGCGGGGCCGGCCGGGTCAGGCGCCGCCGTGCCATCGTCCGGCACGGCATCGCCAGCGCCGGGCGCCGGCTGCGGGCCGGCTGGGAGCTGGCGCGCGCGGGAGGTGACCGCCCGTGGACGTCCGCGTGATCCTGCAGGGCGGCCTCGGCAACCAGCTGTTCCAGCTCCTGAGCGCGCTGGCGCTGGCGGGAACCGGGAACCGGGTGGTGGTCGACACCGTCCTGCTGCAGCGCCCGAGCCGCCGGCTCGCCAGGTCGGGCGTGACCCCCAGGGCGTTCGAGTGCGAGCGCCTGGTCGCCGCGCTCGGCTGGCGCGTCCGCCGCAACCGGACCGTGCCACCGGAGGCCTACCACCGGATCGCCAACCTCCTGGCGGTCCGGGCGCCGAGCCTGCGGCTGGGCCCGCTGGCGCTGGTGACCGGGGCGGGCATCCGCACCTACCGGGCGTCCGGCGCCGACGCGGTGCTGGGCGCGCACATCCGCCGGCTCTACCGCCTGCCCGCGGAGCCGGTCGAGCGGCAGTCGGTGCACGTCCGCCTGGGCGACTACCGGTCGCTGGAGCACGTCTACGGCCCACCGGACGCCCGCTACTACCGGGACGCGATGGACGCCGCCTTCGTGGCCGGCCAGCCGGTGGCGGTCTTCAGCGACGACCTGCCGGAGGCGCTCGCCTGGCTCCAGGAACGCTTCCCCGGCTTCCGCTTCCGGCCGGCGGCCAGCTTCGACTGGCCGCCGGTGCCCAGCTCGGGCTCGTGGACGGACCTGCTCCGGATGGCGGTCTCCCGCAGGCTGGTGGTGGCCAACAGCACCTACAGCTGGTGGTCGGCGTGGCTGGCCTGGCAGTGCTACGCGCGCAGCGGGCTGGCGCACGTCGCGCCGGCGTCCATGCACCCGACCGGCCTGCCGGCCCCGGTCGGCGCCAAGGGGCTCCCGTGGAGCTGGGATGGCTAGGGGCCTGGTCTGCATCGCCACCGGGCGCTACGTCCGCCTGGTCGGCGACCTGGTCCGGGCGTGCAGCCGGTCGGGGATCGTGGACCGGCTGTTCTGCCTGACCGACGACCCGGTGTCGCTGCAGCGGCGGG
>DASQWY010000565.1:0-3103 GCA_035640005.1 Actinomycetes bacterium | reverse complement strand
TGCAGGTTCCGCGCGCTCAGGGTGAGGTCGGCGAGGTTCTGCTTGCCCCAGTCGACCGCCTGCTGCACCAGCGGGTCCCCGGGCAGCGACAGGCTGGTCATCCGCGCCAGGCGCTGGCGGGAGACGACCTTGGCGGCCAGCGCCGCGGCCGGGTCCTGCAGCACCCGGGCAAGCTCCTGCCGCGCCGGCGACAGGCCCTCGTCGGAGCCGGCGACCGCCAGCCACACGGTCCTGGAGCCGCCGGCCGGCAGCGACAGCGAGTAGCTCAGCTCGCCGCCTGTCCCCTTGCCGAACGGGCCGTCGTCGCAGGCCGACGGCTTGGGGTCGGCGGGCGCCCCCGGCTCGGTGCCGGTGCAGCGGTGCCCCGGCTGCGGGCCCCAGAACTGGTCGCCGATGGTGCCCGAGTCGGGCTGCAGCGCGGTGCCCACCAGCGCCGCGTAGTGGTGCTCGGGGGCTCCCGGCAGCGCGCCGTCGTCGGTGAACTGGAGGTTCCGGCCGTCGAAGCTGCCCTTGTCGGCCAGGTTGTCGCTGGCGTTGGGGGTGACGCCGCTGAACCCCCACGGGTACTGGCCCATCAGCTCGGAGTGGGCGTCGACCGTCAGCTTGGCGGTCCGCGCCGCCCCCGGGTTGGTGATCCGCAGGCCGAGCAGCGCCCCGCGGCGCCCGTCGGGCACGAAGTCGGTGCGCTCGAGCTGCAGGCCGGCGGTGTCCGGCAGGTCGTAGCGGGTGTAGCCCCAGCCGCTGGAGAACTTGCTGGCGGGCCCGACCCAGTTGCCGTCCAGCCCGAACCAGACGCCGTCGACCAGCTTCAGCGGCGGCGTCCACACCCCGCCCATCTCGCCGGTGATGTGCCAGCCGTTGGCGTAGAAGCGCCCGTCCTCGAAGCCGATCGCGTAGGCGCGGGTCCCGGAGGCGACCTCGCGCCGGTCGGCCAGCCGGGTGGTGTTGGAGAGCTCGGGCAGGGCGGCCGCGGCTGCCGCCTGCGTTCCCGGCGCGGCGCTGGCCACCGCCTGCCCCCAGATCGACATGCTCAGCACGACGGCGGCCACCGACAGCGTTGCCAAGAACCTCCGAGCCATGCGTCTCTCCTTCTGACGGTTCTGGACCGGGTCGAGCAGGATGCACATGTTTGTCGGATGTGAAGCCGCCGGGAGGTCTACCCAAGCGCGGCTCGGTCGAACCTCACTCCGCCGCCGGCCGTGGCACGCCCAGCAGGGTCTCCTCGGCCAGGTGGTCGACCACGGCCTTCAGGTCGCCGCCGCTGCGCTGGTGGACGGCGAGCTGCCGGTCGGCGCTGGTCCCCTCGGTCAGGATGGTGAACACGTACTCGACGTCCTTGCGCGAGCCCAGCTCGTCGACCACGTCGTCGACGAACTCCACCAGCTCGCCGGCGAGGTCGCGCATGGGGACCTCCTGCTGCTTGCCGAAGTCGATCAGCTTGCCGTCGATGCCGAAGCGGAAGGCGCGGAACTTGTTCTCGTGGATGAGCGTCGGCGGGTACTTGCGGAAGCCGAGGTTCTGCGAGCGCAGCTTCAGCAGCTTGGCGCAGATCGCCTGGATGAGCGCTGCCAGGCAGATGACCTCGTCGACCCGGGTGCCGGCGTCGCAGATGCGGAACTCGATCGTCGGGTACTGCCAGTGGGGGCGCAGGTCCCACCAGATGCTCTTGCCGTTGTCGATGGTGCCGGTCCTGACCAGCAGCTCCACGTAGTTCTCGAAGTCGTCGTAGGAGGCGAACTCCGGCGGGATGCCGCTGCGCGGGAAGCGCGACCAGATCACGCTGCGGTAGGACTTGAGGCCGGTGCGCCGGTCCGCCCAGAAGGGGCTGGAGGTCGACAGCGCCAGCAGGTGCGGCAGGAAGTAGCGCGCCTCGTTCATCACCTCGATGCGCGCCTCCGGGTCGGCGATGCCGACGTGCACGTGCATGCCGAAGATCAGCAGCTCGCGGACCAGGTCCTGCATCTGCTCCTCGAACAGCTTGTAGCGCTCCATCTCGGTGACGCGCTGGTCCTGCCAGCGGGAGAACGGGTGGGTGCCGGCCGACACCAGCCGCAGCCCCTCCGGCTCCATCAGCGCGGCGAGGCTGCCGCGCAGGCGGTGCACCTCGGCGCGGGCCTCGTCCACGCCCGCGCAGATGCGGGTGCCGACCTCCACCACCGACTGCAGCAGCTCGGCCTTGACGTCCTCGCCGAGCCTCGGCCTGGCGGCGGTCAGCAGCTCGTCGATGTGCGCCTTCAGCGCGCCGTCGCCGTCGACGATCTGGAACTCCTCTTCGATCCCGATGGTGAGCCGCTGCCCGGCCATGCTGACCTCCCGCGGGTGACGCTGCTGGCACAAGCCTGCCCTGTCAGGGCCCTGGCAATCCAGTGGTTGGCGCCGCCGGCTGCCGGTCGCGGCCGGGCTGTGGCATGCTCGCGCCGCATGCGTGGGATCGAGCTCGAGCTGCTGGGCCTGATGGTGGCCGTGGTCGGGCTGAGCGTGCTGGCCCGCTCGGTCGGCGTCCCCTACCCGATCATGCTGGTGCTGGGGGGCCTGGCGCTCGGCTTCCTGCCCGGCGTGCCCGCCGTGGAGCTGCCGCCCGAGCTGGTGCTGGTGCTGTTCCTGCCGCCGCTGCTGTACTGGGCGGCGTTCTTCTCCTCGCCGCGGGAGCTGCTGGCCAACCTGCGCACCATCTCGCTGCTGGCGGTCGGGCTGGTGCTGGCGACCATGGGCGCGGTGGCGGTGACCGCCCACGCCCTGGTGGCCGGGCTGCCGTGGGCGGCGGCGTGGACGCTGGGGGCGATCGTCGCGCCCACCGACGCGCTGGCCGCCACGGCCATCGCCCGCCGGCTGGGGGTGCCGCGGCGGCTGGTCACGGTGCTGGAGGGCGAGAGCCTCGTCAACGACGCCACCGCCCTGGTCGCCTACCGCATCGCGGTGGCCGCGGCGGTCGGGGGGAGCTTCGTGGTGTGGCACGCCGGCCTGCGGTTCGTGGCCGGCGCGGCCGGCGGCGCCGCCATCGGGCTGGCGGTCGGCTGGCTCGTGGCACTCGTCCGGATCAGGCTCGACAACATCCCGGCCGAGATCCTCGTCTCGCTGCTGACGGGCTACCTGGCCTACATCC
>DASQWY010000564.1:0-4113 GCA_035640005.1 Actinomycetes bacterium | reverse complement strand
TCGTCTCTGGCCCTCGCGGGGACCCAGGAGGCCGTCGTCTAGCCCGGCTTGGCCTGAACCGCGGGCGACCTCTCGTCGCATCGCTGGTCCAGCTGGCTACTGCTCTGGGCTGCCGTGCGTCGCCCTGGTCGTTGACGCCGTCGCCAACCGCGGCTCGGTCTTCGGTGCCTGGAGGAGTCGGAGGTTCCTGGGATGCTGGTAGTGGAGGCTGCACGCCACGCGGCGGCCCAGCTCCAGCCAGTCCTGCTCGAACTGCCGCGCATGCTTGTCTCCTGGCGCCTGGCCGGGCGGTCTGCCCTGCCCGTGGACCCGGGGGACGGTGGACACCGTGGCATGCCGAGAGACCACCAGGGGCAAGCGACAGAGCCAACGACTCGGCCCGCCTTGATCACCGCCAGCCATGGCTGGCTCAGGAGCCGAGTTGGTTGGTGAGGCGCTTGCGGCTGGGGGTCGGGCATGCCAGCACCGTCCGGCCAGCTCCCTCCAACCTGGGCGCGGTGGGGAACGAGGCTCCCACGCGGGCCGCTCGCCGGCCCGCTCCAGGTCGCTCGCGATGGGTCTTGCTGCGCCAAGTGATGGCGGGATATGCGGCTGAGCGAGGATCGGGCTACTACGGTCCGAGTGATCGCCTGAGGTCATGCAGTCCGGTCGCCGTTGCCCGGTTGCCGTGGGCGTCCGCCGCCGTCCACGCCACCCCCAGCGTCCGGACCAGCTGGCGCTGGTAGGCCGCCCGGTAGATGGCGTCGGCGGCCAGCCGGTGCCGGTACAGGTCCCGGCCGTCCAGCGCCGTCCAGCGCCCGTCCGGTCCCTGGACGCGGTTGGCGACCACCAGGTGGGTGTGCAGCAGCGGGTCGCCCTCCCGGGACGTCCGATGGTCGAACCCGACCGCCACCACCCCCCGGCCGGGCACGTGCTCGACCCCGCCGTGGCGCGGCGCGTTCCAAGGTGCTCATCCAGGTAGGCGACCGCCTCCGCTGTTGGTGGTCGGTGGCGAGTTCGGGGTGTAGTAGTCCTGCCGTCCGGCTGCCAACTTGGCCACGTCGGCCACCACCCTGCCCGCTCCTCCTCGCCGTCGTTGGCGCGAGCGAACGCACCCGTGGTGCATTGCTGCCCTCCGAAGATTTCGGGCTGAGCGTAGAGCGAGCGGCGACGGTTCATCCGTTATGGCAACGGCACCGCAGGTGGGTGCAAGAGGTGCCGTAGGGCGTGAAGGGGGCGCAGAGAGCGAACTGTGTTAGAAGGATCTGGGTCGGTAGCAGGGCCGCAGGAATGCAGCTTGGAAGGCGGCGATCTCGGTGTTCTATCCGGAGGTGGCGCGTCCTCGCCGACGCGCCTTGTAGGGTCGCCAGGTCGTCGTCACGCCGCCCACGCATGGCCCCGAGCAGACGGGCAACCAGCCCTCCAGAGCCAAGCGCCATTCGCCAAGGAGGACCTCGTGCCCAGGCAGGTCAGCGACAAGCGGGCGCAGCGGCTGCGCCGCTACTGGGACAAGAACGCCCGCAACTACGACAAGCAGATCGCCTTCTGGGAGCGGCGGCTGTTCGGCGACGGCCGCCAGTGGGTCTGCGCCCAGGCCAGCGGCGAGGTGCTGGAGGTCGCCATCGGCACCGGCCGCAACCTCCCCCACTACCCGCAGGGCATCCGCCTGACCGGCGTCGAGTTCAGCCCCGCCATGCTGGCGCTGGCCCGGCGGCGCGCCGATGAGCTCGGCCTGAAGGTCGACCTGCGCGTGGGCGACGCCCAAGCCCTGGACCTGCCGGATGCCTGCTTCGACACGGTGGTCTGCACGTTGTCGTTGTGCGCCATCCCCGACGACCGGCAGGCGGTGGCGGAGATGTGGCGGGTGCTGCGCCCAGGCGGAACGCTGCTGTTGCTGGACCACGTGGCTGGCTCGCCGTTGTGGGTGCGGGCGGCGCAGTGGCTGATGGAGCTGGTCACCAGGCCGTTGCAGGAGGAGCACATGCTGCGCCGCCCGCTGCTGCAGGTTCAGGCCCAAGGGTTCCAGGTCGAGCGGAGCGAGCGGTCCAAGCTCGGCATCGTCGAGCGGGCTGCCGCCCGCAAGCCAACCAAGCCAACCGCGTCCCCGGACCAGCCGTAGCAGGCTGGTAGCGGGCGCTACGGTGGCTGCGCAACGCTGCAGCCAGCAGAGTGCCAACAGTCCAAGACGATCTTGCGCCAACCCGAAAGGGTGCCAGTCGTGGGACCAGACGAAGCGGACAGACCGATGGGCAGGCCGGTGTTGCTGGCCGTCGACGACGACCCAGTGGCGCTCGGAGTCCTCCGGCAGGAGCTCGACAAGCGCTACGGGGCCGATTATCGATTGATCTGCGACGGCGACGCGGAGGCTGGGCTGCGAGCGCTCCAGCGGCTCCAGGCGGACGGCGGGCAGGTGGCGCTGGTGCTCGCCGACCAATGGATGCCCGCCATGACCGGGGTGACCTTCCTGACCCGCGCCCACCGCCTGCATTCCACCGCGAAACGGGCGCTGCTGATCGACTGGGGCGACAGCACCACCGCCGAGCCGATCCTGCAGGCCGCCACCTTCGACCAGCTCGACTACTGGATCAGCAAGCCCACCCAGCCCGCCGACGAACTGTTTCACCAGGCAGTCAGCGGGTTCCTCTACGAGTGGACACGCCTGCACCGCCCGCAGTTCCAGGCTGTTCGGGTGGTCGGCGACCAGTGGTCGGCCCGCTCGCACGAGCTGCGGGACCTGCTGAGCCGCAACAGCATCCCGTTCGGCTTCTACCCGGCCGACTCCGACGAGGGCCGGCGGCTGCTCGGCTCGGCCGGCGCGACCGCCGAGCGGCTGCCGGTGGTGGTGCTGTTCGACGGCCGGGTGCTGGCCGACCCGTCCAACGCCGAGCTCGCAGAGGCCCTGGCGGTCAGGACCCACCCGGAGGCCGGCACCTACGACCTGGCCGTGGTCGGCGCGGGCCCGGCCGGCCTGGCCGCGGCGGTGTCCGGCGCCTCCGAGGGGCTGCGGACCACCATCCTGGAGCACGAGGCCATCGGCGGCCAGGCGGGCAGCAGCTCCATGATCCGCAACTACCTCGGCTTCCCCAGGGGCGTCAGCGGCGCCGAGCTGGCCGAGCGCGCCTACCAGCAGGCATGGATATTCCGGGCCGACTTCGTCTACGGACAACGCGCCGTCGGCCTGCGCGCCGCCGGGCCCGAGCGGGTGATCAGCCTCAGCGACGGTGACGAGGTCGCCAGCCGCGCGGTGGTCCTGGCCACCGGCGTCAGCTACCGGCGCCTGGGGGTTGCCAGCCTGGAGGCCCTGGTCGGCGCCGGCGTGTTCTACGGCGCCGCCGCCGCCGAGGCCCACGCCCTGCGGGGCCAGCAGGTGTACGTGGTCGGCGGGGCCAACTCCGCCGGCCAGGCCGCCGTGCACCTGGCCAGGTACGCCAGCCACGTCACCATGCTGGTCCGCGGTTCCTCGCTGGCCGCCACCATGTCCGACTATCTGATCCAGCAGATCCATGCGGCCCCCAACATCACCATTCGCTTGGGCGTCGAGGCCGTCGACGGGCACGGCGACGGGCAGCTCACCGGCCTGACCCTCAGGGACTGGCAGTCCGGCGCGACCGAGACGGTGCCGGCGGCGGCCCTGTTCGTGCTCATTGGCGCGGAGCCGCATACCGGCTGGCTGCCACAGGCCATCCGGCGGGACCGGTGGGGGTTCGTGGTCACCGGCGCCGACCTGCTCCAGGACGGCAGGCCGCCGCCCGGGTGGCCCCTGGAACGCCCGCCGATGCCGTTCGAGTCCAGCATGCCCGGGGTGTTTGCGGTCGGCGACGTGCGCCACGGATCGGTCAAGCGGGTGGCCGCCGCGGTCGGGGAGGGCTCGGTCGCCATCCAGCTGATCCACCAGTACCTCAACGGCCGGTAGGCAGGGGGCCCGTCAATACGTGGCACCAGATGTCCGGCATCCCGTGGCGCTTCAAGGATGGGCGCTGCACGAACCGCCATGTCGGGAAATGCACGTTGGAACGCGGTGGGTGCAGGATTGCACCATGTGGATGGGTTGGACGACCTCGAAGGGCTCACCAAGAGACCACTTAACTTTGCTGCCTACGGTCGAGCGTGACCTGCGGGAAACGGCGGGTAGCA
>DASQWY010000563.1:0-4773 GCA_035640005.1 Actinomycetes bacterium | reverse complement strand
TGTTAACGCTCACAAATGAAGGGGTGGAGCGGTGGACCGGACGCGGCCTCGAACCTTCCTCGCTATGGTGACCCTCCTGCTCACGGTGCTCGCCACCGTGGTCACGCGGCCCGCCACCGCGGCGGCGGCCACCGGCCCCGCCCCGACCTCGCGCTGGACGTTCGACGAGGGCACCGGCCGGACCGCCGCCGACAGCGCCGGCACCCACCCCGCCACGCTGGTCGGCGACGCCGGCTGGACCGCCGGCATCCAGGGGCCGTCGGCGCTGCTGACCGACGGCGCCGGCGACTTCGCCGATGCCGGCGACACCATCATCGACACCGCCCAGAGCTTCACCGCCAGCGCCTGGGTGAAGCTGGACCGGGTCACCGGCTACCAGACCGTGGTCAGCGTGGACGGCAACACCGTCAGCGGCTTCTACCTGGGCCTGCGGGACGACACCCGGCGCTTTGCCTTCGCCCGGCTGACCAGCGACAGCCCCCAGGCCGCCGCGCCGTTCCCCTCGGCCACCTTCGACCCGGTGGTCGGCCAGTGGTACCTGCTCACCGGGGTGCACGACGCCGCCGCGCGGACCTTCTCGCTGTACGTCAATGGACAGCTGCAGGGCGTGGCGGCAGCGACCGACACCTGGACGGCCGGCGGCCACCTGGTCATCGGCCGGGCCAGGTTCAACAGCAACCCGGTCGACTTCGTCGACGGCGCCATCGACGACGTGCGGGTGTACTCCAGCGCCCTCACCGCCGCGGACGTGGCGCAGCTCGCCACCAACGGGAGCTGGCGGCTGGACGAGGGCAGCGGGACCACCGCCGCGGACGACTCGCTCAACGGCTACGACGGGACGCTGGTCGGCGGCGCGACCTGGGCGCCGGGCGTGGTCGGGCCGAGCGGCCTGCAGCTCGACGGATCGACCGGCTTCGTGGACACCCCCGCGCCGGTGGTGGACACCACCGAGGGCTTCTCGGTGGCGGCGTGGGTGCGCAGCGACTCGGCGACCGGCTTCCGCACCGCGGTCAGCGTCGACGGCGACCAGGTCAGCGGCTTCTACCTGCAGCGCCGCGACAACGGGCTGTTCGCGTTCACCCGGCTCGCCTCCGACGCGCCGGTCGCCGGCACCTTCGCGGCCTCGACCATGACGGCCCAGGTGGGCCAGTGGTACCACCTGGTCGGCGTGTACGACCGGGTGGCGGGCACGCTGACGCTCTACGTCAACGGCACGCGCCAGCAGTCGGTGGCGTTCACCAGCCCCTGGCGGGCGGGCGGGCACCTGGTGATCGGACGCGGCAAGTTCGCGGGCAACCCGGTGGACTTCTGGGCCGGCGGCATCGACGACGTCCGCACCTATCCCTTCCCGCTGGACGCGGGCAGCGCGGCCTCGCTGGCCACCAGCGGCCTGTGGCACTTCGACGAGGGGACCGGCACGCTCGCCCGCGACGCCTCGCCGGACGGCGCGCACGGCACCCTGCGCGGCGGCGCCACCTGGACCACCGGCGCCGCCGGCCAGGCGGTGGCGCTCGACGGCAGCGGCGACGTGCTGGTCGGCGACCGCCCGGCACAGGACATCGGCACCGGCTCGGCCTCGCTGGCGGCCTGGTTCCGCACCAGCTCGCCGGCGCGGCAGCCGGTGGTCGCCAAGGGCGCCGGCGGCCCCGACGAGAACGGCTACTCGATCGTGGTGGACGGCGGCCGCGTCACCGCGCGCATCGGCGGCGGCGCGGGGCGGCTGGAGGTGACCAGCTCCACGGCGTCCTTCGCCGACGGGGAATGGCACAGCGTCGCCCTGGTGCTGGACCGCACCGCCCAGCGGCTGCGGCTCTACCTGGAGGGCGAGCCCGCCGCGATCGCGGTGGCGCCCGGGTCCTGCGGCACGCTGATCGGGGCCGACGCGCTCGACACCAGCGCCTGCACCACCGCCTCCGGAGACAGCGCGGCGCCGCTCACCATGGGCAGCGCCAGCGGCGAGGCGCCACGGCTGATCGGCGCGGTGGACGAGGTGCGGCTGGTGCGGTTCGCCCTCACCGCCGAGCAGGTGGCCGTGCTGGCCGGCGCGAACGCCATCGCGGTGGACGCCGGCGACGTCCGGGCCGCCACCCGCTCCACCACCTACGGGCTGATCCTGGAGGACATCAGCCACTCGGTCGACGGCGGGATCTACGCCGAGCTGGTGCGCAACCGCACCTTCAAGGAGTCCTACCAGCCGGGCAGCGGGCCCGGCAGCGGCCCGGTGCCGTACTGGTCGCTGGTCACGGCGGCCGGCGCCAGCGGAGACTTCGCCGTCGACACCGCCCAGCCGCTGAACTCCGCGATCGACCGCTCGCTCCGGCTGCACGTCGGGTCGCTGCCGGCGGGCGGGCGGCTCGGCGCGGCCAACATCGGTTACTACGGCATCGGCGTGAAGCCGTCGACGACCTACCGCGGCTCGCTGTGGGCCAGATCCAGCGCGGGCTGGAGCGGCTCGGTGCGGATCAGCCTGGAGAAGCCCGACGGCACGGCGCTGGCCAGCCAGGTCCTGCCGGCGCTCGGGGCCGGGTGGGCGAAGCTCTCCTACAGCCTGCGCACCCCGGCGGGCATCGCCCCCTCCACCGACAACCGCCTGGTGGTGTCGCTGCTCAACAACTGCCGGGCGTGCGCGCCCATCACCGAGCAGGACGTGTGGCTGTCGGTGGTCTCGCTGTTCCCGCCGACCTTCAAGAACCGCCCCAACGGCCTGCGGACCGACCTGGCCCAGAGGTTCGCCGACCTCAAACCGGGCCTGCTGCGGGTGCCTGGCGGCAACTACCTGGAGGGGGTCACCCTCGACACGCGCTTCGACTGGAAGGCCACCCTCGGCCCGGTCGAGCAGCGCCCCGGCCACCAGAACACCGCCTGGGGCTACTGGTCCACGGACGGGATGGGACTGCTGGAGTACCTGCGGATGGCGGAGGACCTCGGCGCCGAGCCGCTGCTGGCGCTGTTCGCCGGCTACACCCTCAACGGCCAGCACGTGCCGGAGGACCAGTTCGAGCCCTACATCCAGGACGCGCTGGACGAGATCGAGTACACCATCGGCGACACCTCCACGACCTGGGGCGCGCGGCGGGCGGCGGACGGGCATCCGGCGCCGTTCGCGCTCCACTACGTGGAGGTCGGCAACGAGGACTGGTTCGACACCTCGGGCAGCTACGCCTGGCGATTCACCCGCATGTACGACGCCATCAAGGCCAGGTACCCGCAGCTTCAGGTGATCGCCACGACCGGCGGCCTGCAGGGCGGGGCCGCCTCCTCCACGTCCAGCGGGCGCACGCCCGACGTGGCCGACGACCACTACTACTTCCCGCCGGCGTTCTTCGCCGACAACTCGGGGCGCTACGACCGCGCGGACCGCAGCGGACCGCAGTACCTGGTCGGCGAGTACGGCGCGCAGGAAGGCAACCCGACGCCGACGCTGCGGGCCGCCGTCGGCGAGGCGGCGTTCCTCACCGGGCTGGAGCGCAACAGCGACATGGTGATCGGCAGCATGTACGCCCCGATCCTGGTCAACGAGCGCGACCCGAACTGGCCCACCAACATGGTCGGCTTCGACGCCGGCTCCAGCTACGGGTCGCCGTCGTACTGGGTCGTGAACCTGTTCAACAACAACCTGGGGAAGCAGGTGGTCGGCAGCCGGCTGACCGGCGCGGCGGCCCTGGACCAGGTGGTCACCAAGACGACGCGCAACGGCACCACGACCTTCTACGTCAAGCTGGTGAACGCCACCACGCAGGTGCAGTCCGCCCGGCTGACCTTCCAGGGGATCGGCCGCATCGACGGCACCGGCACGCTGACGATGCTCAGCGGCGACCCGGCGACCCGCAACACGCTCACCGCCCCGGACGCGGTGGTACCGGTCACCCGGGAGGTCAGCGGGCTCGGCATGTCCAACCGGCTGTCGCTCCCGCCGGGCTCGGTGGCGGTGCTGCGGCTCACCGGACGGTGACGGCTTTCAGCGGATCAGCCCGGCGATCAGGTTCACGGAGCCGCCCACGATCACCGCGCCGAACAGGTACGACAGCAGGGCGTGGGAGAGCACGGTGCGCCGGATCCGGGGGTCGCGCACGGTGGTGTCCGACACCTGGTAGGTCATGCCGATGGTGAAGGCGACGTAGGCGAAGTCGCGGTAGTTGGGCCGCTCCTGGCCGCCGGCGTCGCCGAAGGCGATGCCGGCGGCGGCCGACCTGAAATGCAGGTCGGCGTAGCGCAGGGTGTAGACGGTGTTGACCACCGTCCACGACGCCACGACGGTCAGCACGGCGACGCCGATCAGCAGGACCTGCCGCGCGCCGGCCTGGCGACCCGCGACGCTGATGGCAAAGCCCACGCCCAGAAGGCTGGCGACGCTCGCCGCCAGCAGCAGCACCGTGGCCGAGCCGCGCGTCTCGTCCTCGCGCATCGCCAACTGCTCCACGTGCGCGCTCTCGGCGCGCAGGATGATCGGCCAGACGCTCGCCAGGAAGGTGAGCGCGGCGGCGTCCCAACCGCCGACCACCGCCAGCCCCCACGGCTCGAACAACCAGAGGACGACGGCGACGGTCAGCCCGATGACCGCCACCGCCGTGGTGCGCCGCATGGCCGGAGCGTGCCAGCCCATCCAGCGGTGGTACACCGTCGGTGGCGGGATGGTGGTCATGCGTCGGAGTCTTGCCGATCGCATCGGCGCGTGCCACCCGACGGCGCGGGAATCCTGAAGGGTGAGCAGGAGTCGAACGAAGGAGCTGAGGCGATGTTCGGGACATCCTGGCGGGTCGGGAGGATCGCCGG
>DASQWY010000562.1:0-5449 GCA_035640005.1 Actinomycetes bacterium | reverse complement strand
GAGCTGCGAGAGGTGCTCGCCCGCCTGCGCATGGCCTACGTGGACGTAGCCAGCCGCCCCGCCCCCGCCGCGCCGGCCGCGGAGCCCGCCGCGCCCGCCGCCGACCAGCCCGAGCAGGGCATCTACCGGCCCTCGGGCCTGTGGGTGCCGGGGCGGGACTGAGGCGTGCAGGACCCGGGCGTGCTCCCGGAGGGGCTGCCGGCGCCCCCCGACGACGGGGGCGCCCGGCACCTGCCCGGCGCGGTGGTGCCGCCGCTGGCACTGCCGGCCAGCGACGGGCGCGAGCTGCGCGTGGACCGGGCGCCCGGCGGCGAGCGGCGGCTGGTGCTGTACGCCTACCCACGCACCGGCCGGCCGGGGGTCGAGCCGCTGGTGCCCGACTGGGACCGGATCCCGGGGGCGCGCGGCTGCACGCCCGAGGCGTGCGGCTTCCGCGACCACGCCGCCGAGCTGCGCGCGGCCGGTGCGGCGGTAGCCGGCGTTTCCACCCAGCAGCCGGCCGAGCAGCGCGAGGCGGCCGAGCGGCTGCGCCTGCCGTTCCCGCTGCTCAGCGACGCCGACCTGCGCCTGGCGACGGCGCTGCGGCTGCCCACCTTCGAGGTGGCCGGCCACACGCTGCTCAAGCGCCTGACCCTGGTGGTCCGCGGCGGCCGGGTCGAGCACGCCTTCTACCCGGTGTTCCCGCCCAACGCCCACGCCGCCGAGGTGCTCGCCTGGCTCCGCGCCCACCCGGCCGGCGCCGGGCCGTAGGCGAAGGTGCGGCCGGTGGCCGGCGCGCAGCCGCCGTGGCGGGCGGTGGCCGGGGTGGCGGCCGCCGGGCTGCTGGCCGGCTGCCTGCTGCTGGCGCTGCAGTTCGTGCGGCTCGGCTGGGACCCGACCGCGCCGTTCTTCGTCGGCACCAGCTGGGGGCTGGACGAGGAGCTGGCCGCCAGGCACGTCCACGTCACGGTCACGCCGGGCAACGGCTACGACGGCCAGTGGTTCCTCGGCCTGGCGTACGACCCGCTGCTGGACGAGCACCTGGCCGACGGGTTCGACATGCCGCGCTACCGGGCCGGCCGGCCGCTGCAGGCGGTCGCCGGCTGGCTGCTGGCCGGCGGCCGCGGCGGCGCGGTCCCCGAGGGCCTGCTGGCGGTCGGGCCGCTGGCGGTCGCGCTCGGGTCGGCCGCCAGCGGCAGGCTGCTGGCCGCCGCCGGCCGCTCGCGCTGGTGGGGGCTGGGCTTCGCGCTGGTGCCGGGGGTGGCGGTCGGGGTCACCTTCGCGACCGCCGAGCCGCTGGGGCTCGCGCTGGCCGCGCTCGGCCTCAGCCTGACGCTGGACCGGCGGCTGGGCGCGGCCGCGCTGGCGTTCACCGGCGCCGCCCTGACCAAGGAGACCTACCTGGTGTTCGCCGCGGCGGCGGCGCTGTGGCTGCTGCTGGCGGCCGGCCCGGCGGTCCGCCCATGGGCTCGCCTGGCGCGCGCGGCGCTGGTGGCGCTGCCGGGGGCGGTCGCGCTCGGGCTGTGGTGGGCGTATGTCGCCTGGCGGGTGCCGGCCGGGGCCGGGGACCGCCATGCGACCGCCGCGGTGGGGCCGCCGCTGGCCGGCTGGGGGCACGCGCTCGGCCTGGTCGTGCGGGGCGAGTACGTGCCCGACGCCCCGGTCGGCCCGCTCGGGGAGGTGCTGCTGGTCGGGTCGCTGCTGCTGGCGCTGGCCGCGATCGTGGCCGGCCTGCGCCGCTCGACGCTGCTGGCCCGCTGCGGGCTGCTGCTCGGCCTGTACGGGCTGGTGCCCTCCGGTGAGCTGCTGGGCCACTTCCTGTCGGGCATGCGCGCGCTGGCGCCGACGGTGCTGGCCGCCTGCCTGGCCGTTGCCGCAGCGGGCGGCCGGGCCGGGGAGCGCGCCCCCGGCCCGGCCGTGTGGTCGCCGGTCAGCAGGCCAGGCCGCTGAAGCGCTCCTCGATCCGCTGCACCGCGCCGCCGCGCACGGTCAGGTGGTAGTAGTAGCCGGGCAGGCGCGCGTCCGCAGCCAGCCGGAGCATGACGGCCTGCTTGGCGGGCTCCTCGCAGCTGCCGCGCAGCTGCACCACCAGGCCGCCGGCCAGCGGCAGGGTGCGCAGCCGCGGGTTCTGGTTGCGGAGGTAGACCTCCAGGTAGCGGGCCTGGTTGCGGGGCTTGCCGTCGGCGACGGCGGCGTCGACGGCCGCCTGACCCTCGAACACCTGCACCAGGTCCACCACGATCCTGCGGCGGGCCGGGTCGACCCTGCGGATGTAGCCGTCGTAGGCGCCGTCGGCCAGCACCGGCGTGGGCGCGGCGACGGTCACGGTCGTCGGCGGCGCCAGCAGGATCGGGACGGTCGGCGGCGAGGCCACGGTGGTTGGCGCGGCCACCGCGGCGGGTGTGGCCGGCGCGACCGGCCGGGTCACCAGGGCGGCGGCGATGCCGGCGCCGGCGGCGACCAGCAGCAGCAGCGCGCCGGTGGCGATCAGGGCGCCGCGGTGCCGGCGGCGCGCCGGGCCCGGCACGGACGGTTGGACGTGACGCTGGTCGAGTGCGGGTGTGCGCATGACTCCTCCCCCCGGGCCGCCGCCCGCACCTCTACGGCGCGGCCGCGCGGCGGCTTCCTCCAGCCTGGGCCGCGGGGGTCACGGGCCGGCGGCGGCGCCGACACGCCCGGCGCTCGGTTCGGTCACCGCTTGGGCACGGCGCTTGCTCCGGTACCCGGCGCATCCTGGAGGACCGCTTCGACCTCGATGAAGATCTGGATCCGCTCGCCGATCACCACCCCGCCACCGTCCATGGGGATGTTGAAGGTGATGCCGAAGTCGTGGCGGTCGACCTCCGCCGTGGCCGAGAACCCGGCGCGGGTGCCGCCGTACGGGTCGCGGCTGAAGCCGTTGAGGTCCAGCGCCAGCGGCACCTGCCGGGTCACCCCGTGCAGCGACAGCTCGCCGTCGACGTCGAAGCCGTCCTCGCCGTGGCGGATGCCGGTCGAGCGGTAGGTCATCGTCGGGTACCGGTCGATCTCGAAGAAGTTGGCCGAGCGCAGGTCGTCGTCGCGCTGTGGGTTGTTGGTGTCGATGGAGGCCAGGTCGATGGTGGCGGTCACCGAGGAGGCCAGCGGGTCGGGGGCCAGCACCAGCTCGCCCTCGAAGCGCCGGAAGTGGCCGCGGACCTTGCTGACCATCATGTGGCGGACGGTGAAGGCCACGTCGGAGTGGACGGGGTCGATCCGCCAGGTCCCGGCGACGTAGCCTGGGACCTCGACCAGGGCGGTGCTCGCCATGCTGGTTCTCCCTTGTGAGTTGGTTCCCTCTTGTAACCACCAGCATGGTGGGCGATCATGAGGGGGAGCGGAAGACAGCACTTCCAGTTGCCCTGGTTACGTCGGGAGAACCCCATGCGAGCATCGACCCCGCCGTCCGGTTCGGTCTCGCCGAGCACCTGCCGGGCCCGCGAGGTGCTCGACCGGATCGGCGACAAGTGGTCGCTGAACGTCATCCACGTGCTCGGTGGCGGCACCCGGCGGTTCAGCGACCTGCGCCGCCTGGTCGACGGCATCAGCCAGCGGATGCTGACCGTCACCCTGCGCGGGCTGGAACGCGACGGGCTGGTCACCCGCACGGTGCACCCGACGGTCCCGCCGCGGGTCGAGTACGCGCTGACGCCGCTGGGCCGCACCCTGCTCGACACGGTCTGCGACCTGATCCGCTGGGCCGACCAGCACCTGCCTGAGATCGACGCCGCCCGCGAGGCCTACGACCGCCGGGCCGCCCTGCTCAGCGCCTCCCTCAACGGCCACCCGAACCTGTGAGCGCGGCCGCCCCGCTTAGCCGGTCCTTACGCCGGGGGCGCTACCGTGCCGGTTGGAAGGTCGCCGCTCGTAAGGAGGGTGCCTTGTCGGATCAGCCGGTGGTGGCGACGGCCCCAGCGGGCCGTCGGTGGTGGTTGACCATCCTGGTCGCCGTCGCCCTGGCCGCCCTGGCCGTCGTGTTCTTCGCCGCCAGCGCGTTCTCCAGCTCGAACCAGTCGGCGGGTTCGACGGGTGGGACGCCCAGCTACCAGCAGGTGCAGCAGACGCCGAGCCAAGGGCACAACTGCCCCCACATGGGGCGCAGCTCCAGCAACTCCGGCAACGCCTCGCTGAACACCTGAACGCCAACGCCGAAAACGGCCCCGCCCGATCGGGCGGGGCCGTTGCGAACCTGTTGCGCTTGCCGGAATTCGGAACGAACCGAAGGCCCGTCGAGCTCCTTCAAACCTTACGCAAGCGGCCGCACGTTCGAGGCCTGGGGGCCCTTGGGCCCGTCGGTGATCTCGAACTCGACGGTCTGGCCCTCGTTCAGGGTCTTGTAGCCGTCGATCTGGATCGCCGAGAAGTGCACGAAGACGTCGTCGCCGCCGTTGCGGGCGATGAAGCCGTAGCCCTTCTCGTTGCTGAACCACTTGACGGTGCCTTCTGGCAACGTGCTTCCCTCCTGTCGATCCCGACCGGCCCCGACTCCGGTTGCTGGGGCATCTCGGCCGGGCCGCGCGGACTCTACCCCGCCGGCCACAGGCGCACAAGCGCGCCCCGAACCGGTCGATCCGCCCTGCTCAGACCTTGTCAGGCCACGATCTTCGCGATCGGCAGCTCGAGGATGTCGAAGGCGCCGGCCGCCTTGAGGGTGGGGATCAGGCGGTTGACGCCGGCCTTGTCGACCACCGCCTCGACGGCGTGGAAGCCCGAGTCGGCCAGCTCGGTCACGGTGGGCGCCTTCATCGCCGGCAGCACCGCCAGCACCCGGCCGAGGTCGCCGTGGGCGACGTTGAGCTTGATCAGCACCTTGGCGCGGGCGGTGGCCGCGCCGACCAGCAGCGTGACCAGGTCGTCCATGGCCTGCCGGCGGGTGGCGTCCGCGGCGGAGGCGGGGTTGGCGATCACCTCGGTGAAGGAGGTGAGCAGGGTGGCGATCACCACCATGCCGTGGTTGCGGAGGGTCGAGCCGGTCTCGGTGAGGTCGACCACCGCGTCGACGATCTCGGGCACCTTGGCCTCGGTCGCGCCGTAGGAGGGGAAGATCCGCGCCGGCAGGCCGAGCTCCTCGAAGTAGCGCCTGGTCAGATTTGGGAATTCGGTCGAGACCCTGAGCCCAGCGCTGAGCTGCTCGGGACGCTCGATGCCGAGGTCGCGGTGGACCGCCAGCACCACCCGGATGGGGTTGGCGGTCTGCTTCGAGTAGGGCAGCTGCGCCAGCGAGACCACCTTGCCGCCGGTCTCCTCGACCCAGTCGCGGCCGGTGATGCCGAGGTCGAAGAAGCCCTCCTCCACATAGCGCGGGATCTCCTGGGGGCGCAGCAGCGACACGCGCTCGACCCGGGGGTCGTCGATGGTGCCGTGGTAGTCGCGCTCGCTCCCCCGCTTGACCGGCAGGTCGGCCGCCTCGAACAGGGCCAGGGTGGCCCGCTCCAGGCTGCCCTTGGGCAGC
>DASQWY010000561.1:0-20429 GCA_035640005.1 Actinomycetes bacterium | reverse complement strand
TAGAAGGCGGTGACCGGCTCCATATCCTTGGGCGCGGCTAGATGCGCTGGTCAAGCGGGCTGCGGGAGTGACCGCTGCTGACCGCTCGTGACCGTGGTTGCCTGTTCCTTCTGGCACGGTAGTGGCACGCCGGCGAGGCCGACGCGGTTCGCGCCTGCGGCGATGGCTCCAGCCCGACCGCAAGGTGAGGCACGACCGAGCTGATCACTGCCTCGTTGGCAAGCCGCCAGAAGGCGGCGCGGCAGGCAAAATTCGACCTCCGGCGTTAAGAAGAAGAACGCTGCCAGTCAGCAGCATTCGCGAACGAGACCAGTATTCGTTCGCGACCCGCTGAGTCACTTGCTTGGTCTGCATGACGCCTAAGTAGTTCGATGGTCTCGCTTGGTGCTACTCGGATGGAAAGCATGGCAAGCCGTTCGAGATCATAGGTATGAGTGCCGGGGTTCTTGAGTGATGCCTCCATGGTATCTAGAACATCGCCTGGCTTGATTGGCAGAAGAACTCGGGGCCTGCGATAGGAACGATCATCGATGCGAAGCGCAATTTCCTTGGGACTCCAGAAGTCGATCTTCCCCTCCCAGCTAAGTTGGTACACTGCGGCTTCGAATTCCGGTTCATTCTTAAATTTGAAGTCTCGACCGCAATAAGCCTTACGCTTATCTCGCATCTGTGGAGCTTCAAATCTCTGTCGTAGCTCCGGCAAGCTAATGACCGGACTGTCATGGTCTCTCAGAATCCTCAGCAACAACCTTAGGGCTCCGCCTTTCGCTTGTTGTAATTCAGTGCGACGCCACTCTCGGTAGGTCTTGTAAATCCAGCCTATGAAGCCGAGTACGAGAGTGAGGAAGGTTAGAAATGCTCCCATGTCGATGGTGCGATCAAAGTTCAGGCCGAATAGGGATGAACCCCAGGTGCTATTTGTCACTGAAGATTGAAGCAGCACTGCAATCCCCCATTCGGACAATAACTGAAGCCATTTCCCGGGCACGATATTTCGTCATCGAATGACGGCGTCCTGACAAAGACAGGATGGGGTCCTTGGGTGACTGCCGGCCGAGGGCGGCCGCAGGCCGCCCGCTGGCCGGCCTTGAGGTAGTGGAGAAGGTTCTTACGCGCGCTTGGTGGCCAAGAACAGGTAGCGGTTCAGGCTGAAGAAGTAGCGACCTTCCCGGCCGAGGCGCTGCAAGTCTGCTATCCATGCCTCCGCCTCCCCCCGAGCCATCCGACCTTGGGCTACTGCGAAGTCGGCCATGATCTGGCCGTTGGCCACGCTGTAGGTGTCGGGATCGTACTCGGGATTGAACAAGACCAGGACCTCGCGGCGGTCGACGTGGAAGCCGGCGTCCCTGAGACGGCGGGCCAACGTGCGGGGGAGGTGTGGGTCCGCGAACCGGCCGATCCACGCCTCCAGCAGGCGACGCAATCGGTCCTGGTCGGCGGCGTGCCAGACGATCGAGTCCCAATCGGTGTCGAGGATCAGCGCACGCCCGCCGACGCGGAGCACCCAGTGGAGCTCGGCGAGTGCGGCGTCTAGGTCGGCGACGTACTCGTAGACCTGGGTGGAGACCCCAACGTCGAACGTCCCCTCCTGGAAGGGCAGCGTGACCGCATCGGCCTTGACGAGGCTCGCCCGCTTGCCGATGGCTGGGTCCGCGCAGCGCCTTTGGCTGAGGGCGAGCATGCTGTCGCTGATCTCCAGCCCGGTCACGTGACCCGACGGGCCGACCGCCTTGGCCATCTCGGCGACCAGCAGCCCCGGCCCGCAGCCAACGTCCAGGACCCGCTCACCGGGTTGCAGGGCGAGGTGGCGGAGCGTCTCCCGTCGTTGCGCCACCACGTCGGGCGTCTGGTAGGCCGCCTCCAGCTTGCGGGATGCGTCCTCGTCAAAGACCGAGCCGTTCACGCCGGCCGCCGTCACTCGCTGGCTGCGGGAGTGGCCGGGCTGGCGGCGAGGTCGTCGTCCTCGTCCTCGCCCGGCGCACCCTCGTAGGTCTCGAAGACGATGACGTTGCCGGCGGCCGGCCGGACGCTGACCACGGCCTCCAGGGCCTCGTCGCCAAGCCCGTAGGTGGCGTGGGTGATCTCGATGAGAACCTGGCCGACCAGCGGCTGCAGGGTGGCGTCGGTGCCGAAGGCGCGAAGCTCCTCGTCGGTGGCAAGGCGCGCGCGGGCCTCGTTGTAGGTCCGGAGGACCCGATGGCCGGCGTCCTCGAGGACACGGACGACGCCGCCTGGCGGGAAGTCCCCCGGGGTGGTCAGGAGCGTGCCGTTGGCCACGGCGGCCGGGAAGTAGCTGACGCTCAGCTCGGCGACCCGCCCGTCGATCAGCAATTCACGAGCCCGGGCCCACACCCGGTCACCGGGGTTGAGTCGCAGCAGCGTCGCTACAGCCGCTGGTGCAGGTGTCCAGCCGGTACGGGTGGTCCGCTTGGTGACCTCGCGGCCGAGCATGTCGCCGCCGAATACCAGACCGCCGGCCTCGCGCGCTCGCGCATAGCGGCGGTTCATCGGCCAGCGGTCGGGGCGCTGCGCCCGCGGTATGACGACCGGACGAAGCCCAGGGCGGCCCGTGACGAGGCCTTCGGCGATGAGCTCCTGGACGGCGCGGGCGGCGGTCTTGTCGCTGACGCCGTACTTGGCGCCCAGCTCGGCGGCCCCGGGCAGCTCGTTTCGCGTCGGGTCCTCGGCCGTGGGCTCGAAGTCGCCGGCGAGGATGGCGGCGCGCAGCGTATCGGCGAGCTGGCCGTAGGCGGTCTGCCGTGAGAGAGACACCAGCCCGCCTCCCAGAGTCCGACGCGTCTGCTCGACCGTGCCCGGATGCTAGCAGGCGTGGTAAGTGGACAGGAACGTAGGAACGTAGTACCGTGCCCACGCTAGCCCTTTGAGCTGGAGAAGGGAAGTAGGTGGCCATAGCCGGGCTCGGCGGGTATGGCGGTCGTCTTGGTCAAGGAGGACTTGATGGCCGCAAGGATCACACCGGAGCTCAAGGAGCTCCCACCGACCGTGAGCGTCGAGCGGGCCGCCGAGCTGCTCGGCGTCAGCCGCAGCGTGGCCTACCGCGCCGCCGCCAGCGGCCAGCTGCCGACGATCACCTTCGGCCGTCGCCGGCTGGTGCCCACCTGCCAGCTGCTCGAACTCCTCGGCCTTCCGGTCGAGGTCGAGGAGGCGGGCTGATGCGGGGCAGCGTCCGCAAGCGGGGCGCCACCTGGACGTGGTACCTGTTCGCGCCCGACCCGGCGACCGGCGTGCGCCGGCAGCGCAGCAAGGGCGGCTTTCGGACCAAACGTGAGTGCCAGGAGGCGCTGAACGAGGCGCTGGCCGCGCTGCGGGCCGGCACATCCGTGGAGTCGTCCCAGCGGACCCTCGGCGGCTTCCTGGTGGAGGAGTGGCTGCCCGCGGTTCGCCCGCCGAAGCTGCGGCCGTCCACGTGGCTGAGCTACCAGAGGAGCATGGAGCGGCACGTCATCCCGGCGCTCGGGCGCGTCCCGCTGCAGCGCTTGGGTCCCGCCCAGCTGACCGCCTTCTACCGGGCCTTGCTGGAGGGCGGCCGCCGGGACGGTCGCGGCGGGCTGGCGCCCAAGACCGTCCGCAACATCCACGGCGCCTTGCACACCGCCCTGCGGGATGCCGTCCGCTGGGGTTACGTCGCTCGCAACGCCGCCGCCACGGCCGACCTGCCTAAGGGCATGGCGCCAGAGATGCGCGTCTGGAGTCCGGAGCAATTGCGCGCCTTCCTCCAACACGTCCGTGGCGACCCGCTGTACGCGGCCTGGCTGCTGTTCGCCACCACCGGCATGCGCCGCGGCGAGGTCGCCGGCCTGCGCTGGCCCGACGTCGACCTGGACTCCGGCCGCGTCTCGCCCCGCCGGCCCCGGGTGGTCGTCAACTACGAGGTCCACGTGTCCGAGCCCAAGACGGCCAAGGGCCGCCGCTCGCTCGCCCTCGACCCGGCCACCCTGGCCGCCCTGCGCGAACATCGCCGCCGGCAACTCGAGGATCGGCTGGCGGTCGGCCCCCGGTGGGAGGACTCCGGCCTGGTGTTCACCTGGCCGGACGGCCGGCCGCTGCACCCCGAGCGGTTCTCCAAGTGGTTCGAGCAGCACACCCGAGCGGCCGGGCTGCCCAAGATCCGGCTGCACGACGTGCGCCACAGCTACGCCACCGCGGCGCTGGCCGCCGGCATCCCTGCCAAGGTCGTCAGCGAGCGGCTCGGGCACGCCACCATCGCCATCACCATGGACACCTACAGCCACGTGCTGCCCGGCCTGGACACCCAGGCAGCCGGCACGGTCGCGCGGCTGATCCTCGGCAACGCCGACCAAGAGCCGGCGCGTCCCGTTGACAAACCGTTGACAAGCGGCCCTCGGGCCGCCCGCGCGCGAAGGGAGGTGAAGGGCGAACCGGCTGGTCAGGAGGAGGGTGACCGAGGGGACTCGAACCCCCGACCTTCGGGACCACAACCCGACGCTCTAACCAACTGAGCTACGATCACCACGGCAAGCGAGGGGAAAGGATACCGGGGCGGAGCCCCCGCGGCCAGCGGGTTGGCCGCCGCCGCGCGGAGGCGGCACGCATGGGCAACCGCATCCTGACCGAGCGTCTCTGCCTGCGCCAGCTGGAGGTGGAGGAGGGCCGCGCCCTGCTGGAGGGCCGCGCCGACCAGGCGCGGCCGTGGGCGAACGGCTACCCGATCCAGGGCACGCTGATCGCGGTGCAGGCGTTCGTGCGGGCGGTCGAGCGCGGCGTGCGGCCGGGCCCGTACGGGGTCTACCAGCTGGTGCGGTCGGCGGACGGCGCGGTGGTCGGCGACATCGGCTTCCACGCGCCGCCGGGGCCGCAGGGGGTGGTGACGGTCGGCTACGGGCTGGCGACCAGCTCCCGCGGCCGCGGCTACGCCACCGAGGCGCTGCGCGCCCTGCTCGGCTGGGCGCTGGAGCAGCCGGAGGTGCGGCGGGTGGAGGCCGACACCACCCACGCCAACGTGCCGTCGCAGCGGGTCATGGAGCGGGCCGGCATGCGCCTGGTCGGCCACGACGAGCAGCTGCGCTACTACCAGGTCCCCTGAGCGTTCGTTGCCCCGCGGACCCGGGGCATGGTTGCATCGGCCGCATGCGACTCATCCTGCTCGGCCCGCCCGGGGCCGGTAAGGGAACCCAGGCCCGCCGGATCGTCGGCCGCTTCGGTGGCGTCCACGTCGCCACCGGCGAGATCCTGCGGGCCAACGCCGAGCGCGGCACCGACCTGGGCCGCGAGGCCCGGCGCTACATGGACCGCGGCGACCTGGTCCCCGACGAGCTGGTCGTTGGCATGATGCTGACCCGGCTGGACGAGCCCGACGCGGCCGGCTTCGTGCTGGACGGCTTCCCCCGGACGCAGGCGCAGGCCAAGGCGCTGGACCGCCACCTCGACGAGGTCGGCAGGCCGCTGGACGCGGTGCTGTCGCTGGAGATCGGCGAGCAGGAGCTGCGCCGGCGGCTGGCCGGCCGCGCCGCCGAGCAGGACCGCGCCGACGACGAGCACGAGCGGGCGGTCACCCGCCGGCTGCAGGTGTTCGCCAGCGAGACCGCCCCGCTGGTCGCCTACTACCAGGACCGCGGCCTGCTGCTGCGCATCGACGCCGAGGGCACCATGGACGAGGTCACCGAGCAGATCGCCAGGGCGCTGACCGACCGGCAGGGGGCGGCGTGATCGCCCTGGTGACCGGCGCGTCCAGCGGGCTCGGCGCGGCCACCGCCCGGCGGCTGGCCGCCGAGCCCGGCGTACGGCTGGTGCTGGTCGCGCGGCGCCGGGAGCGGCTGGAGGCGCTCGCCGCCGAGCTCGGCGGGGCCACGGTGATCCCGGCCGACCTGCGCTTCCCGGAGGCGCCCGCCACCATCGCCGAGCGGGTCGAGGCCGAGCACGGCCGCCTCGACCTGCTGGTCAACTGCGCCGGGGTCGGCGGCAGGGGCCGCTTCGCCGACACCGGCTGGGCCGGGGTCGAGGCGGCCATGGCGACCAACTTCGACGCGATCGTGCGGCTCACCGAGGCGCTGCTGCCGCTGCTGCGCCGCTCGGCGCCGAGCGCGGTGGTCAACGTCGCCAGCGTGGCCGGGCGGGTGTCGCGGCCCGGCGCCGGCGCCTACTCGGCCAGCAAGTTCGCCCTGATCGGCTGGTCGGAGGCCCTGCAGCTGGAGGAGCGCGGCCACGGCGTGCACGTCGGTCTGGTGCTGCCGGGGTTCGTCCCGACCGAGGGCTTCCCGCAGCGGGAGCTGCTGGCCAGGTCGCTGACCCGCTGGATGGTGTCCAGCACCGACAAGGTCGCCGAGGCGATCGTGGAAGTGGCCAGGCGGCGCGTTCCCGAGCGGTACGTGCCGCGGCCGTACGCGCTGGTGCCGTTCGCGCGCCAGCTGCTGCCCGGCCTGTACCGGCGGGCGGTCGGGGGCGGCGGGTTCACCCCGACGGCGGGCGGCGGCAAGGGCTGAGGCCGACTACAGCAGCCGGCCGAGGGCGTCGTCGACCTGGCCGGCGGTGACCGGCCCCTCGAAGCGGGCGCGGATCACGCCGTGCCGGTCGATCACCAGCAGCCACGGCTCGGTCTTGAAGCCCCAGTCGAGGAAGGCCTTTGCCGGCTTGTTGACGTCGCGGGCCGGGTAGATCTCCACGTGGATGAAGCTGGCCTTGCCGCCGTGGCGGCTGGCGACCGCCATCTGCTCGTCGACCACCGGGCCGCACATGCGGCTCTCGCACAGCAGCGGGGTGGCGAAGCTGACCACGGTGGGCCGGCCGGCCCGCAGCGCCCGGTCCAGCGAGATCGTGTGCAGCGGGCAGGCGGGGTCGCGGGTGCAGATCTTCTTGCGGCCAGCCAGGGTGGTCGCCACCGGGGTCCGCTCCGGCTTGGCCTTGGAGCCGACCGCGGCGACGCCGCCCTCGACCACGGCGATGGCCCCCTGCCCGGCCGCCCGCCGCCCGTTCAGGTCGATGGTGGCGGCGACCAGCCAGTTGCCGGCCGAGGGGACCTTGACCTCAGCGCCGTAGAAGCCGGTCAGCGGGCTGCGCGGAGACTTGTCCCCGCTGGCCCTGTAGGCGTTCAGCTCGTACCAGCGGGTCGGGAACGGGCCGAGGGCGGCGCCGGTCTGGTCCTTGGCCAGGTAGACGGCGGGCGAGCCGCTGGTGACCAGCTGCTGCTCCGGGGTTGCCAGGCCGAAGGTGAACAGGCCGCTGCCGACGGCCAGCTGGCTCTGCGCGCCGAGCAGCGACAGCTGCTCGGCGTTGGCCTGCAGCGCCTGGATCGACCCGGCCGCCGGCGCCGCGCCCTTGGACTTCGGGCCGCCGCAGGCGGCCAGCACGCCGCCAAGGCCGAGGGCGCCGCCGAGGCGGAGCAGCTCACGCCGGGAGAGGTCGCGGTGGGTCATGTCCCTCCCACCATAACCGAGGTCGCCGCGGTCGGCGGCGTCAGGAACCGCTGGCGTCGGGCCGCTCGACCCGTGTCGCCGGCTGGGACGCCTGCTGCCGCTGCTTGCCGAACAGGTTGCCCAGCTCCTCCTGGAACCGCTCCAGGCTGGGGTCGTCGGCCAGCCGCTTGGCCGACGCGGTGAGCTGCTGGTAGCGCTCGCGCCCGGCCCGCGTGCCGAGCACGTAGCCGGCGGCGAGCCCCACGGCGATGCCGAGCTTGCCTCTCATGGCGTCTCTCCTCCTGCGTCCGCGAACCTCCCGGTCGACCGGGACCGGTGAGATCAGCGACTGTAGCAGCTACACGGACCAGGCCAGCGCCCGCGCACAGAGGGGAGGGCGACGGCCCCGCCGGCCGCCTGCCGGCCGCCTAGTTGACGCTGGAGAGGCGCGTCTGGGCGGTGGCCACCACGCTGTGCTCCAGCGCGAACGCGACCGCCTCCAGCTTGGAGTGCACGCCGAGCTTGACGAGCACGTTCTGCACGTGGGTGCGGACGGTGTTGAGCGACAGGAAGCACTCCTCGGCGATGCGCCGGTTGGACCAGCCGTTGGCGAGCAGCCCGAGGATCTCGCGCTCGCGGGCGCTGAGGGTGCGCACCCGCAGCTCGACGCTGGGGTCGCGGACCGCGCGGGGCGGTTCGGCGGCGATCACCATGCCCACCTCGCCGTCGGCCAGCCGGCGGATGGCGGCCGCCACCTGGCGGCTGGTCGCCTCCTTGGCGAGGAACCCGTCGGCGCCGGCGTCGATGGCGGCGGCGATGGTCTCCCGGCGGGTGTCGGCCGAGAGCATGAGCACCTTGGTGCCCGGCGAGGCCGCCTTGACGGCTCGCAGCGTGCTGGCCAGGTCGTAGCCTGGCATGTGGGCGTCGAGCAGCAGCACCGACGGCTGGTGCCTGGCGGCCTCCTCGACCGCCTGCCCGCCGTCGTGCGCTACCGCGAGCACCTTCATGTCGTCCTCGGCGTCGAGCATGACGCCGAGTCCCTCGGCGAACACGCGGTGGTCGTCGGCGAGCACGAGCCCGATCATCTCGGTCAAGATTCGGCCTCCCCCTGCGCGGCTGGTCGCTACACCCCGTTCTGCGACCCCCAGCTAACAGGCGACCCAGGCCGCGGAAACGGTACGGGCCTCGCCTGCCGCTTCGCCGATCCGTGATCAACCCGTGATCGGCTCGTGATGGTCGAGCGGCGGTAACGACGGGAGACCGACAACCTCCTGCCCGGCGGAGTGGGCGGAGCCGGTCGAACTGACGATACGGCACCGGGCCCGCGCGGCTCATCCGGCGAACTGCGTAGTTACCTTCGCTGGTACCGCCGAGCCGGGGCGCGGTCAGTGCCGTGCGCGCGTGCCCGCTACGAGCACTTCATCCGCTTGGACCGCCTTCGCGTAGTGAATCTCCGTCATTCGCCGTACGGTCTGGCACGGTATGACGCGTATCGCCTGGCGCCTGGCCTGCGCCAAGCTGTTGACCGTAGCAGGGTCGTCGTGTTGGCTGACGGACGTGTACGAAGCTCTTCGGAGGTGCCGATGGCTCGGGTGTTCCTCGCCGACTGCCAGCCGTTGTTCAACGAGGCGCTCGAGGCCCTCATCACCCGCGACGGCACCAACGAAGTGGTCGGCCAGGCGTCGGCCGTCCCCCAGGTGGTCGCCGCGGTCGGCCACCTCAAGCCCGACCTGTTCGTGATCGACGCGGGCCTGGCGCTCGGCACGCGGCCGACGGTGATCGAGACGATCCTCTCGGAGCTGCCGGACACCAAGGTCATCCTGCTGGCGCAGGACACCGACCTGGAGCTGCTGCTGCAGGCCATCCGCGCCGGCGCGGTGGGCGTGGTCGGCAAGAAGTCCGGGACCCAGACGGTCCTGCGGGCGGTGCAGGCGGTGCTGGACGGCGAGGGCGTGGTGCCCCGCTTGATGCTGCCGGCCCTGTTCCGGCGCCTGCTCGACATGAGCGACCGCTCCTCGGACGCGCCGCTCAGCCGGCTGTCGCCGCGCGAGCGGGAGGTGCTCGCCCTGCTCGGCCGCGGCTGGAGCAATGCCCAGATCGGCCGCGAGCTGTACATCAGCCCGCACACGGTCCGCACCCACGTGCAGAACATCCTGCAGAAGCTGGAGATGCACTCGAAGCTGGAGGCGGCCACCTTCGCGATGCAGCACGAGCTGGCCAACCGCCGCGGCCCGGCCTCCTGAGCCGCCCTCCTAGGGCTTGCGGGCGACGCCGCCGTAGACGGACACCGCGGCGTCGCTGGGCGGTTCGGCCTCGGCGGCTCCGGGCTCGGGGGGGTCGGGGCGCCAGCGGGGCACCGACACCACCCCCGGCTCCACCAGGTCGAGCCCGCCGAAGAAGCGCTCGATCTCCTGCAGGGAGCGGACCCGCATGATCACGCCGCTCTTGCGGTAGACCGCGGCGACCCCTTCCCACGCCTCGGGGTCGAAGTCGCCGGTGAGGTGCGACAGCGCCAGGTAGCTGCCGGAGGGCAGCGCCTCCAGCAGGCGGCTGGTGACGCCGTACGGGTCGTCGTCGTCGGGGACGAAGTGCAGGATGGCGATCAGCAGCAGCCCGACCGGCCGGCTGAGGTCCAGCGTCGTCCGCAGCCCCGGCGCCGCCAGGATCCTGTCCACGTCGCGCAGGTCGGCGTCGATGTAGTCGGTCCTGCCCTCGGGGCTGCTGGTGAGCAGGGCGCGGGCGTGCGCCAGCACGATCGGGTCGTTGTCGACGTAGACGATCCGCGCCTCGGGCGCGACCGCCTGGGCGACCTGGTGGACGTTGGGCGCGGTCGGGATGCCGGTGCCGATGTCGAGGAACTGGCGGATGCCGGCCTCGCCGGCGAGGTAACGGACCGCGCGCCGCAGGAAGGCGCGGTTCTCGCGCGGCGGGACCAGGCTGTTGGGGTTGGCCTTCATGCCCTGCTCGGCCGCCGCCCGGTCGGCCGGGAATTTGTCCTTGCCGCCGAGCAGGTAGTCGTAGACGCGGGCCGGGTGGGGCCGGTCGGTCTGCAGGTCGATCTGGTCCGGCCGCCCGCCGGGACGCTCCGGGTCCGGATCCGTCCGTCTATCCGCCATGCCCGCTCCTGCGCTCGTGACCGTCAAAGACGTACGGATCGTACGTCACGGGCGGCCGCGCAGGTCGCGGAAGGGGACGCCGCCGAGGCGGCGGACGGCCGCGTCCAGGTCGCCGACGGGGCCGCGGACCCGCAGGCCGAGCGGGGCCTGCCGCGGGTCGCGGGGCAGGAAGGTGATCGTCGCCTCCGCGCCCAGCGGCCGGCCCGCCTGGCGCGCCTCGACCGCGGCCAGCTCCTCCCAGCCGAGCGCCAGCGGCGGCCGGGCCCAGACGATCCCCTCTGGGCCGAGCACGGCGGCCGGGCGCCTGGCCAGGCGGTCCCGCCACAGCAGCCCGGCGAAGCCGAGCAGGGCGGGCAGCAGGGCGAGCGTCTCGCCGCCGGCGGAGCGGGGCGCCAGCGGCACCGTCCAGAGGGCCAGCGCCAGCAGCGCGGCCGAACCGAGCGTGAGTGCCACCGCCGCCTCGACGCCGTGCAGCGCCAGGCGGCCGTCGGGCAGCGGCACCGCCAGCCGCGGCGCCCAGGCCGGCAGCGCCCCGCCGGCCCGCTCGGCGACCGCCAGGTTGGCGCGGACGGTGCCGCCCAGCCACCAGCCCCAGGCGAGGTGGGCCAGGTAGGCGGCGGCGAACAACAGCGGCAGGGCCAGGAAGGCGGCCGGCGGCCGGCCGCCGGCCCGCACCAGCAGCAGCCAGGCGAGCGCGGCCAGCAGCAGCACCCGCTTGGCCATGGTGAACGCCTGCTGGACCAGGCCCAGCTGCAGCAGCCGGTGGGCGCGGGCGGCGGTGAGGGTGGCGACGCCCGGGTCGGCCTGGCCGAGCCCGCGCCAGCCGTCCAGCAGCGCCCGCCGCCGCACCCGCCGGTCCAGCGCCCGCCAGCTGGACGGGACCGCCTCGCTTGGAGGGGTCCGGGGAACCCGGCACGGGTGCCCCGGAGAATCGGGAGGGGTCCGGGGAACCCGGCACGGGTGCCCCGGACGGTCGGGCTCCATCGCCGCTACCCGGCCGGGCGGGCGGCGCGGATCGCCCGCCAGACCCGCTCGGGGGTGAGGGGCAGGTCGACGTGGCGGACGCCGAGGGGGGCGAGCGCGTCGACCACGGCGTTCTGCACCGCCGGGGTGGCGCCGATCGCCCCCGCCTCGCCGATCCCCTTGGCCCCCAGCGGGTTGCGCGGGGTCGGCGTCTGCGTCCGCAGGCTCTCGAAGGCGGGCAGGTCGGCCGCGCTTGGCACGGCGTAGCTGGCCAGGTTGCCGGTGAGGCAGTTGCCTTCGGCGTCGTAGCGGACCTCCTCGAACAGCGCCTGCGCCACGCCCTGGGCGATGCCGCCGAGCACCTGCCCCTCGGCCAGCAGCGGGTTGAGGATGCGGCCGGCGTCGTCCACCGCCACGTACCGCAGCAGCCTGGCCTTGCCGGTCTCCACGTCGACCTCGCAGACGGCCAGGTGGGCGCCGAACGGGTAGGTCGAGTCGGTCAGCCGGAAGTCGCTGGCGGCGGCCAGCCCGGGCTCCATCCCGGCCGGTCGCCTGGTCGGGTCGCCGGCGGCCGCGGCCAGCTCGGCCCAGGGCAGCGCGGTGCTCGGCGCGCCGGCCACCCCCAGCCCCTCGCCCGGGAAGACCGCCACGTCCTCGGCGGGCGCCTCCAGCAGGTGGGCGGCCAGCGCCCGCGCCTTGGCGAGCACCAGCTCGGCGGCCTCCAGCACCGCGCTGCCGGCGACCTGCAGCGAGCGTGAGCCCCAGGTGCCCTGCCCGCGCGGCAGGAGGCCGGTGTCGGAGTGGACCGTGCGCACCGCCGCCGGGTCCACGCCGAGGGTGGCGGCGACCAGCTGCGCCCAGGCGGTCTCGTGGCCCTGGCCCTGCGGCGAGGCGCCCGAGGTGACGGTCACGGTGCCGTCGGCGGCGACCGCGACCGCGCCGTGCTCGTCGTCCCAGCCGGTGATCTCGACGTACACCGACAGGCCGACGCCGAGCTGGCGGGGGTCGCCGCGCCGCCGCCGCTCGGCCTGCTCGGCGCGGAGGCGCTCGTAGCCGGCCGCCCGCAGCACCCGCTCCAGGGCGGCCGGGTAGTCGCCGCTGTCGTAGCGGGCCTTGGTCGGGGTGGTGTAGGGGAAGGCGCCGGCCGGGATCAGGTTGCGCCGGCGCAGCTCGGCCGGGTCGAGGCCGAGCTCGGCGGCGAGCAGGTCCATGGCCCGCTCCAGCATGGCGGTGGCCTCTGGCCGGCCGGCGCCGCGGTAGGCGGCCACCGGGGTGGTGTTGGTGGCAACCGTCTGGCTGGCGACCTCGATGCGGGGGATCCGGTAGGGGCCGGAGGCCATCAGCCGGGTCAGGGAGGGCAGGTCGGTGGATTCGCCGGGGTAGGCGCCGCCGTCGCCCAGCAGCCGCGCGCGCAGCCCGAGCAGGCGGCCGTCGCCGGTGGCGGCCAGCTCGACGTCCTGCACCTGCGCGCGGCCGTGGGTCATGGCCAGCATGCTCTCGGAGCGGCCGTCGCGGTAACGGACCGGCCGGCCCAGCCGGCGTGCCAGGGCGGCCACCGCCACCTGCTCGGGGTAGGTGGGGATGCGGGCGCCGAAGCCGCCGCCCACGGTGGGGACGATCACCCGCACGCGCGCCTCGGGCAGGCCCAGCGCCCCGGCGACCGCCTTGCGCACGGAGAACGGCGCCTGGCAGGGCGCCCACAGGGTCACCCCGTCCCCGTCCGGCGCGGCCATGGCGCCGCTGGGCTCCATCGGCACCGGCGCCAGCCGCTGGTTGACGAAGCGGGCGCGTACCACCACCTCGGCCCCCTGCAGGGCGGTGGACGGCTCGGGCCAGCGACGCTGCCTGGCGAGGTTGCTGCCGTGCCCGGGGAACAGCAGCGGCGCGCCCGGCTCGCACGCGGCGAGCGGGTCGGTCAGCGCCGGCAGCGGCTGGTAGTCGACCAGCACCGCCTCGGCGGCGTCGGCCGCCTGCGCCCGGGTGGCGGCCAGCACCACCGCGACCGGCTCGCCGAGGAAGCGGACGGTGTCGGCGGCCAGCACCGGCCGGGCCATCGCGGCCGGCGCGCCGCCGGCGCCCAGGGGCGGCAGCCCGAGGTCGGCGGCGGTCAGGACCGCCGCGACGCCCGGCATGGCCGCGGCCGCGCCGGCCTCGACCCGCAGGACGCGGCCGTGGGCCAGCGGCGCCCGCACGAACACCGCCTCCAGCGCGCCCGGCTCGGCCAGGTCGTCGACGTAGCGGGCCGCGCCGGTGAGCAGCGGGGGGTCCTCGACGCGGCGCAGGGCGTCGCCGAGCCGCCAGCCGGCGCCGCCCGTCCCGCCCGGCGCCCGGACCTCCTCGGTCGCGCCCATGCCGGGGAGCGTAGGCCAAGACCGCGACCGAAGCATGCCGGTATCGCCGGGACGTCCGGGTTGGCGAGAACGGTTGTCATCAATGTGCGGTTTTCGCCGTAGATTTGCTTGAATAGACTCAAGGACACCGGGGCGTACGATACCTCTGACCGGAGCGCGGTCCGCGACGTGCTCCGGCTACTCGTCCGTCCGGGGCGTTGGGGGGCGCCAGTCCGCGCAGGGCTTGGCACGCAAGGGGAGGGCATCCGAACTGCCTGGGGACCAGTTCCCGCTCGTCCAGCCACGCCCAATGTCGGGAGCCGCCAGCAGCAAAGGGGAGGTCGAGGTGATCGTGGGTTCCCTCAGTCGTCGACCCGCATCGGCGCGGGTCGTGGTGTGCGTCGCGCTCGTGGTGGCCGCCGCGTTCGGCGGTGTCGGCGCGTGGCCGGCCCCCGCCGCCCCCGGCGGTGGCACCGTGCGGGTGATCGTGCAGGGGCGCGCCGGCGCCGCCGGCCTGGAGCAGGCGGTGGCCCGCTTCGGCGGGCGGGTCACCCGGTCGCTGCCCCTGGTGGCCGGGTTCGCGGCCACCCTGCCGGCCGCCGCCGTAGGCGAGCTGGCCCGACTGCCCGGGGTGCGCGCGGTCACCCCCGATGGCCAGGTCCACGTCCGCGCCACCGGGGGCGACGGCGCGCCGATCCACTCCGTCTACACCAGGACCGTCCGGGCCGACCAGCTGTGGAGTCGCGGCATCACCGGGCGCGGGGTGACGGTCGCGCTGGTCGACACCGGCGTGGCGCCCGTGCCCGACCTGGCCGGCCGGCTGGTGCAGGTGCGCGACGACCTGACCGGCCTGGTCACCCCCTGCGAGAACCTCTCCGGCGAGCTGAACTGCGACGACAGCTACGGTCACGGCACCTTCGTTGCCGGGCTGGTCGCCGGCAACGGCTCCGCCTCCGGCGGCAAGTGGAAGGGGGTCGCGCCCGACGCGAAGATCCTGTCGGTCAAGATCGCCGGGCGCAACGGCGCCGCCGACGTGAGCAACGTGCTGGCCGCCATCCAGTGGGTCGTCTCCTTCCGCAGCCGCTACGGCATCAAGGTGCTCAACCTGTCGCTGGGCACCGACTCCGACCAGTCCTACCTGGTCGACCCGTTCAACTACGCGGTGGAGCGGGCCTGGGCGGCCGGCATCACGGTGGTGGTGGCGGCCAGCAACACCGGGCCCGACCCGGGGACCATCTCCAAGCCAGGCGACGACCCGTGGGTGATCACCGTCGGCGCCACCGACGACCGCGGCACCCCGGGCGTGGCCGATGACCTGCTGCCCGACTTCTCCTCGCGCGGCCCGACCGCGGCCGACGGCCTGCCAAAGCCCGACCTGGTGGCGCCGGGCGCCCACATGGTCTCGCTGCGGGCGCCGGGCAGCACGGTCGACACCACCTATCCCAACTACATCGACGGGGCCTACCGGCAGGGGAGCGGCACCTCGATGGCCACCGGGGTGGTCTCCGGGACGGTCGCGCTGCTGGCGCAGGCCAACCCGCTGGCCACCCCCAACCGGGTGAAGTTCGCGCTGCAGGCCACCGCCCGCGACGCGGCCTCCGACGACCCGATGGCCGTCGGGGCCGGCACGGTCACGGCCGACGCGGCCGCCCTCAGCGCCCCGGCCGGCCAGGCCAACCAAGGCCTGGACCGCTCCAGCGGCTGGGGCGCGTTGGGGGAGAGCCGCGGCTCGGTGCAGGTGCAGGCCGAGGACGCCAACGGCACCGTGCTGGGGGTGACACTCGGCGCCACCCTCACCGTGCAGCTGCTGCTGTGGAACCCGCTCGGGTTCGAGACCAGCGGCTGGCTCGGCACCGACTGGTACCTGTCCACCTGGTACCTGTTCCGCTTCTACCGGGTCGGCTGGTTCGACTCGGACTGGCCCGGCTACCGCTGGCGAGGCTCCAGCTGGTACGGGCAGGAGCAGGACGAGTCCTACGGATCGTCCCTGCCGGGGTCGGCCTGGTTCGGCACCGTGGAGTAGCCCGTGCACTGGCGCGGCCGGACGGCCAGGGGGAGGGAGCCCGGCGGCTCCCTTCCCCTGGTGATCCCGGGCTTCACCGTGGCGCTCGGGCTGGCCGGCCTGCTCGTCGGCGAGCTGGCCACCCGTGCCGCCGGCCAGGTCGAGCGGCTGCCCTGGTCACACCTTGCTGTACTGGCGGTCACGCTGGCCGTGTCCGGCTACGCGGAGCTCAAATACCAATACGGCCGGGAGGGGGCCTCCCTCGACCTATCCGAGGCCGTCCTGGCCGCGATCATCTTTGTGGCGCCCGGACTGGAAGCGGTGGCGCTGGCGGGCGTGGCCCAGGTGGCCGTCGAGGCCGCCCGCCGCATTCGCCCGCTTAAGGCGGCGTTCAACGTGGCGCAGTGGATGTGCGCCACCGCCGTGGGCAGCCTGGTATTCGTCCATCTCCGTCACGGCGGCACGGCGCTTGCCGACCTACCGGCACTAGTTGCCTCGGTGCCGGTCCTGTCGGCCGTCAACTACCTGGCGCTGGTCGGGGTGCTGTGGCTGGACCAGCGCCAGCCGTTCCGCCAGGTGCTGGCCGCCACCACCTCGGGGATCATCCCCGAGGGGGTGGTCGTCACCGGCGTCAACCTGGCGTTCGGCGTGCTGCTGATCGCCACCTTCGCGTGGGCGCCGCTGCTGACCCCGGTGTTCCTGGTGCCGCTGCTGAGCCTGTACTGGGCGACCAGGGCCTACGGCACGATCCGGGCCGACCAGGCGCGGCTGACCGGCATGCAGCAGGCCACCCACGCCCTGGCGGTGCCGATGGACCCACGCGAGGCGCTGCCGGAGTTCCTGGCCGAGGTGCGGCGCTGCTTCGAGGCGCAGGTCGCCGACCTGGTGGTGGTGCTGGAGGGCCACCGGATCGTCCACCGCAGCCACGAGCAGGAGCCCGGCTACCAGCGCCACCTTGAGCAGGCCGGCTCGGAGACCCTGGCCGCGGCGCTGACCAGGGCCGGCAAGGCGATCCGGGTGAACGCCGCCACCCGCGACGACCTGCTGGCCGCCCGCATCCGCGACGAGGGCTGGCGCAACTGCCTGGCCGCGCCGGTGTGGGCCGAGGGCAAGATCGTCGGCGTGCTCTGCACCTACGACCGGACCGGCTTCGAGGGCTTCGAGGACGGCGAGCTGGCGGTGCTGGAGGCGCTGGCGGGCGAGGTCGGCGCCGCCATGGAAAAGGGCGAGCTGCTGGAGGCGATCCTGGAGGAGCGCATGAAGCTCTCCGAGATCGTGCAGCACACCTCCGACGGCATCGCCGCCCTGGACCCCGACGGGACCGTGTCCAGCTGGAACGCCGGCTTCGAGCAGATCACCGGCTACCAGGCGGCCGACGTGGTCGGCACCCGCGGCCTGGCGCGCCTGCGCCCGCTCGACGTCAACGGCAAGGAGGTGGCGCTGGAGCGCTGGGCCGAGCGGCGCACCCCGCTGCCGCCCGTGCTGGAGGTGCTGCGGCCCAACGGCGAGGCCTGCTGGCTGGCGTGCTCCTACGCCAAGGTACCCGCCGCCGACGGCCGCCACCGGCGGCTGGTGCTGACCGCCCATGACATCACCAAGGAGTTCGAGCTGAAGCGGGCCGAGAAGGCCCTGCGGGAGGGGGCCGCGCGCTTCCGGGCGCTGGTGCAGAACTCCTCCCACATGGTGATCGTGCTGGACGCCGGCGGCGGCATCACCTACGCCAGCCCCGCCTTCCGCCGCATGCTCGGCTACCGCGAGGACGCGCGGGTGGCGCAGAACGTCTTCGAGCTGATCCACCCCGACGACCAGCCGACCGTCCGCGCCCGCTTCGGCGAGCACCTGGCCGGCCTGGCCCAGAGCGGCAGCTTCGAGTTCCGCTTCCTGGCGGCCACCGGCTCCTGGCGGCACATCGAGGCGCTGGCCAACAACCTGCTGGACGACCCGGCCGTCGGCGGGGTGGTGTTCAACTGCCGCGACGTCAGCGAGCGCAAGCGCGCCGAGGCGCTGCTGGCCGGCCAGGCCCACGTGCTGGACCTGATCGCCCGCGACGCGCCGCTGATGGAGACCCTCACGGTGCTCGCCAGGGTGATCGAGACCGAGGCCAGCGGCGCCCGCTGCGCCGTGCTGCTGCTGGGGGAGGACGGCGAGACGCTCACGGTGGCCGCCGCGCCCAGCCTGATCGACGTCGGCCTGCACGAGGCCGACGGGCTGGTGGTGGGCGCGGACGCCGGCTCCAGCGGCACCGCCGTGCACCGGCGCCAGCCGGTGATCGTCGCCGACGTCGCCGGCGACCCGCTGTGGCGCGAGTCGCGCTCGGTCGCGCTGGCCAGGGGCATCCGCGCGGCCTGGTCGGTGCCGATCATCGCCGCCGACGCCGACCAGGTGCTCGGCACCCTCACCGTCTACTTCGACGAGCCGCGCCGGCCCGCCGCGGCCGACATGCGCCTGCTGGAGCTGGCCGCCCACCTGGCCGACATCGCCATCGAGCGGACCCAGACGCAGGCGCGGCTGGCCCACCAGGCCGCCCACGACGCCCTCACCGGCCTGCCCAACCGGGTGTTCTTCCTGGACAGGGCGGCGCTGGCGCTGGCCCGCACGCAGCGCAGCCGCTCCTCGGTGGCGGTGCTGTTCCTGGACCTGGACCGCTTCAAGTTCATCAACGACTCGCTCGGCCACGACGCCGGCGACCGGCTGCTGGTCGCCCTGGCCAAGCGGCTGCAGGAGGTCATCCGGCCGGGCGACACGGTGGCCCGCTTCGGCGGCGACGAGTTCACCATCCTGTGCGAGAACATCGCCGACGAGGCCCACGCGCTGGCCATCGCCGAGCGGGTCAGCCAGGTGGCGACCGCGCCGTTCGGGCTCGGCGAGGCCGAGGTGTTCGTGACCATGAGCATCGGCATCGCGCTGGCCTCCGGCAGCCGGCTGCGGCCGGAGGCGCTGGTGGAGAACGCCGACGCCGCCATGTACCGGGCCAAGGCCCGCGGCGGCAACCGTCGCGAGGTGTTCGACCAGGCCATGCGCGCCAGGGCCAAGCGCCGCCTGGCGATGCACAGCTCGCTGCACCGGGCGGTGGAGCGGGGCGAGTTCCGCGTCCTCTACCAGCCGATCGTCGCCCTCGACAGCGGCCGGCCGGTGGGCGCGGAGGCGCTGGTGCGCTGGGAGCACCCCGACCGCGGGCTGATCGACCCCGGCGAGTTCATCGCCCTGGCGGAGGAGACCGGCCTGATCGTGCCGATCGGCACCCAGGTGCTGCGCGAGGCCTGCCGCCAGGCGCAGCGCTGGCGCGCCAGCGGGCAGCCGCTGTGCATCAAGGTCAACCTGTCGGCCCGCCAGTTCGTCCACCCCGCCCTGGTCGGGCAGGTCGCCGAGATCCTGGGCGAGTCCGGCGTCGACCCGGCCGCGGTGTTCCTGGAGATCACCGAGACGGTGCTGATGGAGGACGTGGAGTCCACCAGCGCCGCCCTGCGGGAGCTGAAGCACCTGGGGGTCGGCCTGACCGTCGACGACTTCGGCACCGGCTATTCGTCGCTCACCTACCTCAAGCGCTTCCCGGTCGACGAGCTCAAGGTGGACCAGGCGTTCGTGGCCGGGCTGCTCAGCGACCCGGAGGACTCCGCGATCGTGGCGGCCGTCGTCAACCTGGCCCACACCCTCGGCCTGGCCGCGGTCGCCGAGGGCGTGGAGAACGCCGAGCAGGTCGCGCAGCTGTGCCGGCTCGGCTGCGACATCGGCCAGGGCTACCACTTCGGGCGGCCGGTGCCGGCCGAGGCGTTTTCCGAGCGCCTGGGCCTGCTGGTGAGGTGACCGATTGGTAGCGAGCCGTTCGGGGTGGGATGGCCTCACGCGGGTCCTCGGTCCATGTGGGGGGAGCTCGCTCCCCCCCACGCCCCCCCAAGAGCCCGGCCGCCCCGGCGGGTCGTCGTGATGCCCCGACTCAGGGGACGACCCGCACCAGCCGAGCGGAGACCACCAGGTTGTCGCGGTAGCTGCCACGGGCGCGGTCGAAGCTGCCGCCGCAGGTGATCAGGCGCAGCGCGGTGTCGGGCGTCGGCCCGAACACCGCGGCGGTCGGGAAGGCCGCCTTCGGGTAGCTGCGGCTGCCCTCGACCGCGAAGCGCAGGCGGCTGCCGTCGGCCAGCTCGACCTGGACGCCGTCGCCGGGGGCCAGCTCACGCAGCCGGAAGAACACCGCCGGCCCGCCGCGCGAGTCGACGTGCCCGGCCAGCACCGCCGGGCCGGGCTGCCCGGGCGCCGGCCCGGCGGCGAACCAGCCGGCCCGGCCGAAGTCGGCCGGGACCTGCATGGCCCCGCCGGGGTCGAGGCCGAGCCGGTCCAGCGGCGTGTCCACCCCGATCGCCGGGATCAGCAGCCGCACCGGCGCCGACGGCCGCCCGGCCGCCAGCCGCCCGGGCAGGGCGCCGACCTCGAATCCCGGCGCGGTGGGAGCGGTCCGGGGCCGGACCGGTGGCCCCGGAACCTCCAGCGGCCGCGCCGCCGCCGCGGGCGGGCCGAGCGTGGTGGTCTGGGTCGCCCTCGGCGCGGCCGGCGTGGCGCCGGGGCCGGCCGGCGCGGCGCAGGCGGCCAGGGCCACGCCGCCGGCCAGCAGCGCCGCCACCGCCAGGCCGCCGCGGCGGGCGCGCCGGGCGGC
>DASQWY010000560.1:0-11916 GCA_035640005.1 Actinomycetes bacterium | reverse complement strand
AACCCGGCGTGGATGTCACGCATGAAGCCCAGGTCGGCCGGGCGCTGTTCATCCCGGGCCTGCCGTCGCCGCCTGGCCCGCCGGGCGGCGACCGCCGCCAGGCCGGCCCCGGCGACCACCAGCAGCGCTCTCGGTGGGCGCCTGCGTCGACCTGTGACCATCTGACCTCCGTTCACCGTAATCTCAGCATCCTTGACGTGCAGGGCTGGGATTGCGTTCCTGCTTCATGGCGGGCAGTTCCACCAGGCCGTTGCCGGTCTGGCCAGCGCTTCCCGCTCCACAGGCGTTTTGGGTCTCCGGGGAACTCCCGGCGACGACCGGCGCGAGGCTGGCGAGGTTGCGTGCGGCGTTGAGGTCGCGGTCGAGCATCATCCCGCACGCCGGGCAGTGGTAGACCCGCTCAGCCAGCGGCAGGTCAGGGCGGACCTGCCCGCACGCCGAGCAGGTCTTGGAGCTTGGGTACCAGCGGTCGGCGACGACCAGCCGGGACCCGTACCACTGGCACTTGTAGGTGAGCTGGCGGTGCAGCTCCGCCCAGCTGGCGTCCGCGATCGACCGTGCCAGCCGCCGGTTGCGGAGCATCCCGGCGACGTGCAGGTCCTCCACCACGAGCACCGACTTGGTTTTCGCCAGCGTCGTGGTGGTCTTGTGCAGCGCGTCGAGGCGCTGGTTGCGGATCCGTCGGTGGGTGCGGGCGAGCGCGAGGGCCGCCTTGGCGCGGTTGCGGCTGCCGCGCTGCTTGCGCGAGACCGCCTTGGCACGGCGCCGGATGGTGCGCAGCCCACGGGCGAGGGCTCGCGGGTGGGCGAGCCGGGTGCCGTCCGAGCACACCGCGAGCGTGGTCAGCCCCCGGTCGATCCCGATCACCGGGCCATCGACCGGGGCCGGGTCGGGCCGCGTAACCTCGACACACACCACGCCGTACCAGCGGTCGGCCTCCCGCTTGCAGGTCACCGACAAGATCCGCCCACCGAACTTGCCGGTCGGCTCCTTGGTCGCGACCAGCCCGATCCGCGGGAGCACGATCCCCGCCGGGGTGACGTGGACCGCGCCGGTCAACCGGAACCGGTCCGGGCAGCGGCCACGCTTCTTGAACCGCGGGTACCCGACGCGCCGGCCCTGCTTGCGGCCTTGCCAGAAGTTGGCAAAGGCGCGGTCCAGGTCCCGCAGGGCTTCCTGGGGGGCGCACTTGGACACCTCGTACAGCCAGGCGAACCGAGGGGTCTGCTTGAGCCGGTTGAGCAGCCGGTGCAACGCGACCGCGTTGAGGGTCTCCTGGCGCCGCCGCCACGCCTTGGCCCGGACCGCCAGGCCCCAGTTCCACGCCCACCGGGCCACCCCCGCATGCCGGGCCAGCGCCTGCCGCTGCGCGGCAGTGGGGGCCAGCTCGTAGCGGAACGCCTGACAGACGATCACCCCACCACCCCCGCAGAGCCGGTCGGGTCGAGGTCGGGGTCGGCGGCAGGATTCCGCTTGGCGCAGGTCACCGCACGCAACGCCCGGTTGCGCGCCCCCCGCCGCCCGTACAGCCGGGCGCAGAAGCTCGTGAGCACCTCGACCATGTCGCGAACCAGGTCATCGCTGGTCTCCGAAGGATCCGCGATCAGGATCCGTCGGCCGTGCGCAGCCAGCGCCGCCTGGAGCTGCTCCACCCCGAACCGCGCCAGCCGGTCACGATGCTCGACCACGATCGTGGTCACCGCTGGGTCGGCCAACAGCCGTCGGAGCTTGGGCCGGTTGCCGTTCAGCCCAGAGCCGACCTCGGCAACCGCGTGCGTCACCGCCAACCCGTGCCCCGCAGCCCACGCCGCCAGCCGGCCGAGCTGCCGGTCGAGGTCGCCACGCTGGTCATGGGCGGATACCCGCGCGTACAACGCGACCCCATCGGCCGCGTCCGAGGTTGACGGGACCTCGACCAGGATCGTCCCTGTTGGCAGCTTGCGCGCAGGAACCGGGAGCGCACCCGACCGGAACCACCGATACGCGGTCTGATAATGCACCCCATTGCGCCGCGCCTACTCCGACAGCTTCATCCCGACAGTCTAGCAAACACATGTTCGCTCATGCTTGCCTATACATCGAGGAGCAGCTCCCAGCCCCTTGCCCGGGAGAGCCTAGCCCCGCGCATGGGCGAGCACGAACGCGGCGGTCTGCGCGGCGACCTTGGTCCAGTGGCCCTGGTAGTCGGTGAGCAGCTCCCAGCCGTGGCGGCCGCTGTCGGCGCCCGACAGCACCATGAGTCGCTTGTCGGTGGCCCTGGTGGCCCGGTACAGCGCCCGGGTCTGGGCGACGCTGACGTCGCTGTCGCCGGTGGCGACCACGTACAAGGCCGGGCTGGTCAGCTGCGGAACGGCCGCGCTCGCCTTCAGCGGCAGGCCGATCAGGCTGGTGAGGTCCGGCTCACCCGACAGGCTCACCACCGCCGCCGCCGGCGGCCGCACCCTGGTGCCGGCCACCAGCACCGCCGTGCCGCCCATGGACGCGCCGACCAGGGCGACGCGGGTGGCACCCTGGCGGCGGAGCTCGGCCACCGCGGCGACCACGTCGTCGGCGACGTGCCCCCTGGCCTGGTCGGCCTGCGGGCAGCTGGAGCGGCCGTAGCAGCGCACGTCCAGGTCCAGCACCCGCAGCCCCTTGTGGGCCAGGTAGACCGCGTACGGCCAGAAGCCGCACAGGTCGGCGGGGTACTGGTGGACCAGCACCACCCCGGCGCCGCCGCCGCCGACCATGGCGGCCGACAGCTGCACCCCGTCGGTGGACGCGAACCGCAGCAGGGCGGCGCGGTCGCCGGGAGGTCCGCAGCGGCTGGCCGGCTGCTGCAGCGCCAGCGTGACCGTGGGTGCGGCCTTGGTGGACGATCCGCGTCGTGTGGTCCCGGTCGCGCAGGCGGCGACCAGCAGCGCGGCGGCCACGACGGCGGCTGCGGCGCGGGCGGCGCGCCGGTCAGCGCGCATGGCGGCACGGATTCGTACGCGCAGGATGGCCACGAGGCTGGAGCCAAGCGGGGAGATCCAGGCAGAAGACCGGAAGAGCACCGGCCGCCTCGGCGGCCGCCGCCTGCGGGAAGGCCAGGACGTGGTCGGGTCGCGGCCGCGCGCCGGGCTCCGGCCGGCAGTGGATGCCGGTGGTGAGCACGGCCGCATGCGACGCCACCCGCCAGGTATAGCACCAGATGAACCAAGCGGGGGAGAGGACCCGCTCAGGACGAGGCCAGTCGCAGCCCCAGCGAGCCCACGGCCAGCACCAGAAACAGCACCGGCAAGGTCAGGGCGAACGAGTACCAGCGGGCGCGAAGGTGGGTGAGGATGGCACCAGCAAAGAACAGGACGAGGCCGACCGCGGCCACAACCCCGAGCAGGGGCACGCCGAGCCCCACCAGGAGTCCGAGGGCTCCCGCCGCCTTGAGGGCACCGAGCGGGACCAGCCAGGAGCGCGGCACACCCACCTTGGCCATGTTGCCAAGGAGCCACCGGGGGCCGATGAGGTCGGCGGCGGCCGCGAACGTATTGGCCGCGGCGGCCAGGACGGTGACGACGACGTAGGCAGCGAACATGCGGGTAGCCTCGGTTCGGTAGGGAGGTGTGGCGCGGACCTGACGGCGTGGTATGGAGCCTTCGCGACACTCCGCGCGGTCTCCGGTCTGGTCCGTCGCTACGATGACGCAACGCGGCGAGCGAAGGTGACCGATGGGCGACCACGACGGGCTGGCGGCGCGGTTCGAGGCGCACCGCGGCCACCTGCGCGCGGTCGCCTACCGGATGCTCGGCTCCCTCAGCGAGGCCGACGACGCCGTGCAGGAGGCCTGGCTGCGCCTCGACCGCGCCGGCAGCGGCCGCATCGACAACCTGGGCGGATGGCTGACCAGGGTGGTCGCCCGGGTGTGCCTGGACATGCTGCGCGCCCGCACGGCCCGCCGCGAGCAGCCCCTGGACGTGCAGCGACCCGGCGCGGTCGCGGGCGGGCGGGGCCAGGGCGGCCGCGATCCCGAGCAGGAGGCGCTGCTGGCCGAGGAGGTCGGCCTGGCCCTGCTGGTGGTGCTGGACCGGCTGGGTCCCGCCGAACGGGTCGCGTTCGTGCTGCACGACCTGTTCGCCGTGCCCTTCGACCAGGTCGCGCCGATCGTGGAGCGCTCACCGGCCGCCGCCAAGAAGCTCGCCAGCCGCGCCCGCCACCGGGTCCACGGCGCCTCCGCCCCTCCCGACCCCGACCGCGGCCGGCAGCGGCGGGTCGTCGACGCCTTCCTCGCCGCCACCCGCGGCGGGGACCTCAACGGGCTGCTGGCGGTGCTCGACCCCGACGTCGTGCGCCGAGCCGACCGTGCCGCGCTGCCGGCGGGCGTGGCGAGCGAGCTCCGCGGCGCCCGGCCGGTGGCGGAGGAGACGCGTGGCAACTGGCGGCGGGCGCGGTTCGCGCAGGTGGTGCTGGTCAACGGCGCGGTGGGGCTGGTCGTGGCCCCGCGCGGACGGCTGGTGGTCGCCATCGGGCTCACGAGCAAGGACGACAAGGTCACCGAGATCGAGGTGATCGCCGACCCCTCGCGCCTCCGGCAGCTCGACCTGGCCGTCCTCGCCAACTGACCGGCCGATCCGCCGGACCATTCCGGTACCCGGTCCAGCTCAACGCCTGACTGGGATCCTCAAGGCGCTCCGGTGACGAGCTGGATGATCTCGGTCGCGGCGTTGAAGTCGGGGGTGAGCCGGTTCTTGGTCAGCGCGAACGCGGTCCCGGTGGCGGTGTCGGCGTAGGCGAAGCTCCCGCCGGCGCCGCCCACGCCGAACGCGGTGGGGGCGTCCTGCGCGCTGGCGCCGGGCAGGCCGATGGCATACCCCAGCCCCCACGCCGACGGCATCCCGAAGACCTCGTCGACGCCGCTGGTCGACACCGCGGTCGCCTCGGCCAGCCGCTGCGGTAGCAGCAGCCGGATCCCGTCCACCTCCCCCAGCAGCGCGGCGTACATCCGGGCGATCGCCCGGGCGGAGGTCTTGCCGCCGGCGGGGATGTCGGCCTCCAAGACGTCGGTGCGGTTGCCCAGCTGGGCGGTCGGGAACGTCGTCGGCGGCCCGGCCTTGAACATCGGCAGGTCGGGCGGGATCGCCGCCGCCATCTGCTCGGCGCCCGGCGCGTCCTCCAGCCGGGCCAGCCGGTGGTGCTCGGACGCCGGCATGCCGAAGTACAGCTCGTTGGCCACGCCCAGCGGCCCGGCGACCTCCTCCCGCAGCACCTGCGAGATCGGCTTGCCGGTGGTGCGGCGAACCACCTCCCCGACGATGTAGCCGAAGGTGTAGGCGTGGTAGCCGAGCTTGGTGCCGGGCTGCCACCACAGCTCGGCGTCGGCGATCGCCGCGCACATCTTGTCCCAGTCGCACAGGTCCTCGGGGGTGGTGTCCAGCGGGATGCCCGGCACCCCGGCCGAGTGGTTCAGCACCTGCCGCACGGTCACGGCCTGCTTGCCGCGGGCGCCGAACTCCGGCCACAGCTCCACGATCGGCGTGTCGTAGCCGAACAGGCCGCGCTCGGCCAGGAGGTGCGCCACGGTGCTGGCCGCGCCCTTGACGATCGAGAAGTTGTAGAACACGGTGCCGGCGGCGACCGGACGTCCCGTCGCCGGGTCGGCGACGCCCGCGACGGCGTCGACCACCTGCTCGCCGTCCCGGTAGGCGGCGACCTGCACGCCCCGCTCGGCGCCGGACTCGACCAGCTGGTCGATGGCGTGCTGCACCTGCTGCTGGACGTCGCTCATGCTTGGCTCCTTCGGGACGGTGGGCCACCGTACAGGCTCGGCGTGGGACCAGCGGCCATCGCCCGGCCGCCGCCACGGCGCCCTGCTAGCTGCCTTCCGGTTCCGCTCCCGCCGGCCGGTAGGTGAGCATCAGCACGCCCGTGGTGGTCGTCCTGGTGTCGACCAGCCGCAGTGCGGCCCTCGGGTTCCCGTCCCGGAACAGCCGCCGCCCGCTGCCCAGCACCAGGGGGTGGAGCATCAGCCGGTACTCGTCGACCAGGCCGTGCCGCATCAGCGTCTGGGCGAGCTCGCCGCTGCCGATGACCTGGAGGTCCTTGCCGGGCTGCTGCTTGAGCTTGGCGACCGCCTCGGCGACCTCGCCCTGGAGCAGGGTCGCGTTGCGCCACGCCAGGGGCTCTTGCAGGGTCGTGGAGGCGACGTACTTCGGCAGGTTGTTGAGGGTGGCGGCGATCGGGTCGTCGTCGGGCTGCGACGGCCAGTACGCCGCGAACAGCTCGTAGGTCCTGCGCCCCAGCAGGAACCCGCCCGCGGCGGCCATCCCCTCGGTGATGGCGCTGCCGGCCGCCTCGTCGTTGTAGGGCATCTGCCAGCCGCCGTGCTCGAAGCCGCCGCTGCGGTCCTCGTCGGGGCCGCCCGGCGCCTGCATGACCCCGTCGAGCGACAGGAACTCGGACACGATCAGGTTCACGGAACCTCCTTGGTTGGGGTGACACCTGCCTGCTCCTGCTCAGACCCCGGTCCACCGGGAAACTCATCGGTCCGCCGGGAGCGTCGGCGGCAGGCCGAACGCCCCGAGCAGTTGCACGCCGAACGAGGTGATGCCGCTCACCTGCCCGTCCTCGACCTCCAGCACGTTGAGCCCGAGGAGCCGGTAGGAGGAGTCCCCCTTCCGCCGGAGGTAGACGGCCACCGCCGGCTGCCGGTTGGCGGCCGTGGGTACGCATCGGAGCTGGCCCGGGTAGCTCGCCGCGGCAGGATCGATGTAGCGCACGAACAGCGTCGTAATGGCCTCGCGCCCCTGGTACCAGAGCGGGTACGGCGGCATCGCCTGGCGGGCGTCCGCGCGCAGCAGCGCGGCGAACGCGGCCACGTCGGCCCGGTCGTGGGCGTCCATGAAGCGCTGGAGCACCGACCGTTCCTGGTCGGTCGCGCCGGTCGCCCGCGCCCAGTCCAGCCGCCCCGCGGGCAGCCGCGACCGCATGGTCGAGCGGGCGCGCTGCAGCGCGCTGTTGACCGAGGCCACGCTGGTCTCCAGCAGGCCGGCGGTGTCCCTGGCCGACCAGCCGAGCGCGTCGCGCAGGATCAGGATGGCCCGCTGCCTTGGCGGCAGGTGCTGGATGGCGGCCAGGTACGCCAGCTCGATCGTCTCGCGCGAGACCACCACGGCATCCGGCTCGGCGTCGCTCGGGCCGGCCTGGTCGAGCAGGTGGTCGGGGTAGGGCTGCAGCCAGGGCAGCTCGGCGGGCGGTGCGCCCAGGTCCGGCCGCTCCTGGACCGGCAGGTCGACACTCGGGTCGCGTGGGGGCACGTCGGCGACCAGCACGCGGCGCGGTCGGCGCTGGAGGGCGTCGAGGCAGGCGTTGGTCGCGATCCGGTACAGCCAGGTCCGGAACAGGGAGCGGCCCTGGAAGCCGGAGCGGCTCCGCCACGCCCGCAGCAGGGTCTCCTGCACCAGGTCCTCGGCGTCCTCGAACGAGCCGAGCATCCGGTAGCAGTGCACGTGCAGCTGCCGCCGGTAACGCTCCGCCAGGGCCGCGAACGCCGCCTGGTCGCCGGCTCGGACCGCGGCCAGCGCCGCGGCGTCCTCGGTCTGGTCGATCGGGGTCACGCTGAGACTGTACCGGCTGGAATGGTCAGGAACCGTGCCGGAGGCAGCGCGGCGTAGAGTCAGCCAGGTCGACAGGAGGTCCAGGTGGTGAGCAAGGCGGGTTACGAGCTGGCGTTCGAGGACACCTTCGACGGCCAAGCCTTGAACGAGGCTCGTTGGTTGCCGTACTACCTGCCGCAGTGGAGCTCCCGCCAGGCGGCGGCCGCCCGCTACCGGCTCGGCGGTGGCGTCCTGCGGCTGCTGATCGAGGCCGACCAGCCGCCGTGGTGTCCGGAGTTCGACGGCCAGACCCGGGTCTCCTCGCTGCAGACCGGCGTGCTCGCCGGCCCGGTGGGCAGCCCGGTCGGCCAGTCGCGCTTCCACCCCGGGCTGGTGGTGCGGCAGACCCAGCAGGCCGCCAGGCTCTACACGCCGCAGTATGGCCTGTTGGAGCTGCGCGCCAAGGCAATCGACGATCCCCGCTGCATGGTGGCGCTGTGGATGATCGGTTACGAGGACCGGCCCGACCGGTCGGCGGAGATCTGCGCCTGCGAGATCTTCGGGCGCAACGTGGCCGCCGACCATGTGGGCGTCGGCATGGGACTTCATCCCTTTGGCGATCCGAGGATCCATGACGAATTCTCGGTCGAGGACCTTGCCATCGACGCCCGCCAGCTCCACGTCTACGCCGCCGAGTGGACACCCGAGCGCGTGGCCTTCTTCGTCGACGACCGGCCGGTCAAGACGGTCGAGCAGTCTCCCGGCTATCCGATGCAGCTGATGCTCGGCATCTACGAGTTCCCCGACGATGGGCAGGCGGCGCGGCCGGCGAAGCCGTATCCCAAGCAGTTCATCGTCGACTACGTCCGCGGCTACCAGCCCACCAGCGCCGCGCTCCCACCACGCGGGCTGTAGCACAACGCGCCAGCCACCGGGGATGCGGCATGCTGGTCGCCATGAGCCACTCCTCGGTCCTCGTCACGACGTTCCTGGCGGCGGCGGTCGAGGTCATCGAGATGGTGATCATCGTGGTGGGCGTCGGCAGCGTGCGCGGGTGGCGGTCAACGTGGCTCGGCGCCGGCGCCGGCCTGGGCGTCCTGGCGCTGCTGGTGCTGGCGTTCGGGACGGCGCTGCAGGCCGTGCCGATCGGCGCGCTGCGCCTGGTGATCGGGTCGCTGCTGCTGGTGTTCGGGCTGCAGTGGCTGCGCAAGGGCATCCGCCGGGTGAGCGCAGGCGGCTTGCGGGGCATGGGCGAGCGGACCGCGTCCGCGGCGGGCATTCCCGCCGACGGCGTGGACTGGACCGCGTTCGTGCTGTCGTTCAAGGGCGTGCTGCTGGAGGGTCTGGAGGTCGCCTTCATCGTGGTCAGCGTCGGGCTGGCGGCGCAGGCGCTCTCCAGCGCCGCGCTCGGCGCGACCGCGGCGTTCGTGGTCGTCGCGGGCGCGGGACTGCTGGCCCGTGAGCTGGTGCAGCGCATCCCGCGCAGCGCCCTGCAGCTGCTGGTGGGGACGCTGCTGTCGAGCTTCGGGACGTTCTGGGCGGTGCAGGGCCTCGGGGTCGCCTGGCCGGGCGGCGACGCCGCGATCCTGGGCCTGGTCGGCTGGTACCTGCTGGCAGCCGCCGGCTACGTTGGGCTGCTGCGCCGCCGGGCGCACCGGTTGAGGGTCCAGGAGGTGGGACGGTGACCGTGGTCCTGCGCTGGCTCACCGGCTTCGGCCAGTTCTGGTACGGCTTCGTCGTCGGCGACGACTGGACCGTGGCGGCGACGGTGGCGGTCGCGCTGCTGGTGACCTGGCTGCTGCACACCGTGGCCGTGGCCGCGTGGTGGTTGCCGCCGGCCGCCGCCGTGGTCATCGTCGGGGTGAGCCTTCGCCGCACACGAGGGTGACCGCCTGCCGAGCGCAGCGGTCCAAGCCGTCGACGCTCACGAGCCCAGACGGAAAGGACGGCGATGACAGCAACGGCTGACCAGAGGAGGCTCGAGCCACTCGACGTCTTCGTCGGAGAGTGGAGCTTGGCCACCTCGCTGGCCCCGAACCCGGCCGACGCTCCGCGCGCACGCACCACCTTCGAGTGGCTGCCGGGCAGGCGCTTCCTGATCCAGCGATGGGAGGTTGAGCATCCCGACGCCCCAGACGGCATCGCGATCATCGGCTTCGACGCCGACAAGGCAACCTTCCTGCAGCACTACTTCGACTCGCGTGGCGTTGCGCGCGTGTACGAGATGACCTTCGCCGGCAAGGTCTGGACGCTGCAACGGTTTGCGGCCGCTCCCGACTTCTCGCAGCGCTTCACCGGCACCTTCGACGACGACAACGACACGATCACCGGCCGCTGGGAGAGCTCGAGCGACGGCTCGAACTGGAACCACGACTTCGACCTCACGTACACCCGCCTGCCCTAGTACGCGGCCGGCGCTGGCTCAAGCGGGAGACTGAGGGTCAGGCAGCGGCCCGTACCTCGGCTGGCTCGACCGTGTCCGCGGTGGCGTTCTGGCGTCTGGAGAGGACCAGGAACGGCAGCGCCAGGGCCGAGATCCCCGCTCCCAGCAGGTACGACGGCCCGTACCCCCATACGTCAGCTGACCGACCGAGGAGGGGCTGAGCCCAGACCCCGCCGCTGGAGCTCATGAGCGAGTCGAACGAGAGCACCGTGGCCCGCTGCCGCGAGGGGATCAGCCCATTGATGTAGGTCTGCCGGATCGGCATCGAGGCCGCGAACAACAGCCCCCACACGATCACCAGCCCGATCACCGCCCAGAAGCTCTCCACGATCCCGATCAGACCGAGCGTGATCACGCCGAGCCCCGCCGTCGCGATCAGCGCCGAGGTGCGGCGGCGGACGCGCCGGCCGATCCACGGCGCGGCGACCCCGCCAAGGATCTGCGCGGCGGCGACGATCGCCGCCACCAGGCCGGCGACCTGGTAGGCGTGCGGGTCGCCGTACAGCTGCAGCAGGTACGGCTGCAGGGCATAGAAGCCGTAGATGCCGACGCCGCCGGTGAACACGGCCTCGACCATCAGCCACCTGACCGCCGGCACCCGCCAGCCGTAGTCGATCGACGCGGCGGCGACCTTTCGCATCTCGGCCAAGGGCCGACCAGCCGGCGCTGGGGTGAAGCCGACGTCGTGCATCAGCCCGAACGCGACCACGAACATCACGACCAGGATGATGCCGCGGAGCACGAACGGCACCCCCAGGTTGGTCAGCTGGGCGATGAACCCACCCGCGACCGAGCCGCCCAGCATCGCCGCGCCCACGACGACCTGGCCGCGTCCGAAGACCGACTCCATCGCGCCGGTGAAGCCGGTCGCGGTGAGGGCGTCAACCAGCCACGCCTCCACCGCGCCGGAGAAGAACGTGAACCCAAGACCCAGCAGCATCGAGACGATCGCCCACTGCCACAGCGGCGCACCGGTCTGCCACAGCAGCACGTACAGGAAGGTCGAGGTGCTCAGGGTCACGGTGCCGAGCAGGTACGACATGCGGCGCCCGAGGGTGTCGGCGACGATGCCGGTCGGCACCTCGAACAGCACCATCCCGCCGGTGAAGAAGGCATTGGCCGCGAACGCCTCCAGGTTGGACAGCCCGGCGTCGAGCAGGAAGATCGTGTTGATCCCCCAGATGAGCGACGCCGCCAGCGTGTTGCCGAGCAGCAGCAGCAGGTAGGTACGCTGGATCGTGCGGGGCGTTAGCCTGCCTGGAGGCACGGGGGTCGCGACCGTCACACCTGTCTCCCGTCGTTGGGCATCTCGACTTCGAACCGGCTGCGACCCAGAACCCATCGGCCCGGATCGGTATTCCTCAGGAGGTGGCGATGACGACCGACAAGTCCGGGCGAACCAGCGCCGGGATCCTGCTGTGGCGCCGCCGGGGCGATCGCCTGGAGGTGCTGCTCGCGCACATGGGCGGTCCGTACTGGGTGAACAAGGACCTGGGGCACTGGACGATCCCGAAGGGCGAGGTCGAGGAGGGAGAGGACCTGCTCGCGGTCGCCCGCCGGGAGTTCGCGGAGGAAACCGGACATGAGCTCCCCGATACCCCGCTCATCGACCTCGGTGAGGTCCGGCAGAAGTCGGGCAAGCTCGTCCTGGCGTGGGCAGCCCGGGGCGACCTGGACGCCTCGACCGCGGTCAGCAACACCTACCAGATGGAGTGGCCGCCCCGGTCGGGGCGCCTCCAGACCTTCCCCGAGATCGATCGCGTCGAATGGTTCAACCTCAACGAGGCGCGTCGCAAGCTGAAGGCGGCGCAGGTTCCGTTCCTCGAGCGGCTCCAGGGGGCCATCGCCGCCGATCGATAGCCGCGAGGATGTGAGGTACTTCGTCTTCGGGCGGCGGCAGCCCCCATCGGATGGGCCGACGGCTAG
>DASQWY010000559.1:0-6570 GCA_035640005.1 Actinomycetes bacterium | reverse complement strand
CCCTGCTCGGCGGCACGCACGAAGCTGGAATGCCCGACGTAGGCCAGCAGGTCGGCGCCGAGGCGCTCGCGCAGGAAGGCGACGTCCTGTTCGCCGTGGACCTTGTTCCCGACGGCCGAGAGGTTGACGCCGAAGCCGCGGGCGTAGCCCTGGTACTGGCGCCAGACCGCGGTCGACTGGCGGGTCGGCTCGACCACCAGGAAGGTACGGTCGAAGCGGGTGAACAGGCCGGAGGCGAAGCAGTCGGCCCCCGCGGTCATGTCCACCACCACGTACTCGCCCACCCCGTCGACCAGGTGGTTGAGCAGCAGCTCGACCGCGCCGGTCTTGGCGTGGTAGCAGGCCACGCCGAGGTCCTCCTCGGCGAACGGCCCGGCGACCAGCAGCCGCACCCCGTCGACCTGGCGTTCGAGCAGCTCGTAGAGGGCGTTGCGCTCGGCCAGGCGCAGCAGCCGCGAGCCGCGGCCGGGCGGGGTGGTCTTGACCATGGCCGCGGCCGAGCGGATGCGCGGGTTGGCGCCGCGCAGGTAGTCCTTGATCGCCTCCAGGTGGTCGCCCATGGCGGGCAGCCGCGCCGCCTCGGCCTCCTCCAGGCCCAGGGCGACGCCGAGCTGCTGGTTGACGTCGGCGTCGATGGCCAGCACTGGCAGCCCGTCCGCGGCCAGGTGCCTGGCCAGCAACGACGCCAGCGTGGTCTTGCCGCTGCCGCCCTTGCCGACGAACGCGAGCTTCACGGTGGCTGAGTCCTCCCGGAGCGGGGATGCTTCGAGGGTCTTGGGTGGTATGAGCTGCTCCTCGGGCGAGCAGTATTGATTCTCATTCTCAATATGTCAAGCGTCCCGGCGTTCACCGCCTGGGAACTACTTGACAATGCCATCGAGATTCATTCTCATGACGGCTACAGGTGCACCCTTGCAGAGGAGCTTCCCGTGCCCTTGCCTTCCCGATTCCGCGCCGTGGTGGTCGCCTTCGCCGTCGGCGCCGTGGGTGCGTTCACCCTGGCGCTGGCTGGTTGCTCGTCCGGGTCGTCTGGGAGTGCCGCCGCGGGGGCTGGGTCGCAGCCGATCCGGGTGGTCGCGGCCGAGAGCTTCTGGGGGAGCATCGCCGCCCAGCTGGGCGGTGATCGGGTGCAGGTGACCAGCATCATCACCAACCCTGACACCGACCCGCACGACTACGAGGCCACCGCCGCCGACGCGCGCACGATCGCCACCGCCCGGTACGTGATCGTCAACGGGGTCGGCTACGACCCGTGGGCGCCCAAGCTGGTCGCCGCCAACCCGGTCACCGGCCGCAAGGTGCTCACGGTCGGGGAGCTGGTGGGGGTGCCCGACGGCGGCAACCCCCACCGCTGGTACTCCCCACCCGACGTGGAGAGGGTCATCGACCAGATCACCGCCGACTACAAGGCGCTGGACCCCACCGACGCAAGCGCCTTCGACCGGCAGCGGCAGCGGTTCGAGACCCAAGGCCTGGCCCGCTACCACGGGCTCATCGACCAGATCAAGCAGAAGTACGCTGGGATGCCGGTCGGCGCGTCGGAGAGCATCTTCGCGCCGCTGGCCGACGCGCTCGGCCTGAAGCTGCTCACCCCGCCGGGCTTCCTGAACGCGATCAGCGAGGGCGCCGACCCGACCGCGGCCGACAAGGCGACCACCGACCGGCAGATCACGACCAGGCAGGTCAAAGTGTTCGTCTACAACAGCCAAAACACCACCCCCGACGTCAAGGCATTGGTGGCGCAGGCGCGGGCCGAGGGGATCGCGGTGGCGATCGTGACCGAGACGCCGACCCCGCCGGAGGCGAGCTTCCAGGACTGGCAGGTCCGCGAGCTCGCCGCGCTGGCCGACGCGCTGGCCAACGCCAAGGCGACCAGCCAGTGAGCGCAGCGCCCCACCGGCGGCCTGATACTGGTCGGGACGTTGCCGCCCAGCTTCGGGGTCGCGACGGGGCTGCGCCGGCGGACGCGGACTTGGACGTCCCGGTGCCGGCCGGCCGGCCGCCCCCCGGGGCGGCCCCGCCCCCGCCGGCGGCGGTGCTGGCCGCGGACGCGGCGGTGCGGCTGGGCGGCCGGACCATCTGGCAGGGCGTCAGCTTCGCGATCTCGCCAGGCACGTTCAGCGCGATCCTTGGTCCCAACGGGATCGGCAAGTCCACCCTGCTCAAGGCGATCCTCGGGCTGCAACCGCTGGCCGGCGGGCGGCTGCGCGCACTCGGCGACCCTCCCGGGCGGCGCAACCACCGCCTGGGCTACCTGCCGCAGCGGCGCAGCTTCGACCCGGCGCTGCGGGTCCGCGGCGTCGACGTCGTCCGGCTCGGCCTGGACGGCGCCCGCTGGGGCGTGCCGGTGCCCGGCCGGTGGAGCCGGTCGGGCCGCGCCGCCCGGCAGCGGGTCGGCGAGGTGGTCGACCTGGTCGGCGCGACCGCCTACGCAGCCCGGCCGATCGGTCAGCTGTCGGGCGGCGAGCAGCAGCGGCTGCTGCTCGCCCAGGCCCTGGTGCGCCGGCCGCAGCTGCTGCTGCTGGATGAGCCGCTCGACAGCCTCGACCTGACCAACCAGGCAGCAATGGCCGCGCTGATCCAACGGATCTGCCGGGAGGAGCAGGTCACGGTCGTGATCGTCGCCCACGACGTCAACCCGATCCTGCCCTACCTCGACCAGGTCATCTACCTGGGCCGCGGCGGCACCGTCAGCGGCACCGTCGAGGAGGTCGTCACCAGCAGGACCCTGACCGAGCTGTACCAGACCCCGGTCGAGGTGCTGCGGGCGGGCGATGGCCGGCTGGTGGTGATCGGCCAGCCAGAGGCGCCGGCCTACCACGTCGACCGCCACAGCGGCAGGTGGCGCGGTGGCTGACCCGACCGGCCTGGGCCCGTCGTGGGACCTGCTCGACGACCTGCGGCAGCTGTTCGCCTATCCGTTCATGGTCAACGCCTACCGGGCCGGCACCGCCGCGGCGGTGAGCGCCGCGGTGGTCGGCTGGTTCATGGTCACCCGCCGCCAAAGCTTCGTCGGCCACACCCTGGCGCTGGTCGGGTTTCCTGGCGCCGCCGGCGCGACCCTGCTGGGCCTCAGCCCGACCGCCGGATACCTCGGGTTCTGCCTGGGGGCCGCCGCCGTCATCGCGGCGCTGCCCGGCGGCGGGCGCGGCGCCGTGGCCGGCGCCGGCGGCTACAGCGAGGAGTCGGCGGTCGTCGGCACCGTGCAGGCCTGCGCGCTGGCCTGTGGGTTCCTGTTCGTGAGCCTCTACAGGGGCTTCCTCAACGGGGTAAACGCGCTGCTGTTCGGCAGCTTCCTGGGCATCACCAACCAGCAGGTGCTCACCCTGCTGGCGGTGGCAGCGGCGACGCTGCTGCTATTGGCGGTGATCGGCCGGCCGCTGCTGTTTGCCTCGGTCGACCCCGACGTCGCCGCCGCCACCGGGGTGCCGGTGCGTGGGCTTGGCCTGGCGTTCCTGGCGGTCCTGGGGGTCGCGGCGGGCGAGACCAGCCAGATCACCGGCTCGCTGCTGGTGTTTGCGCTGCTGGTCATACCGGCCGCGACCGCCCAGCGGCTCACCGCGCGGCCGGCGCGCAGCCTCGCGCTCAGCGTCGCGCTGGCCCTGCTGGTCACCTGGGCGGCCCTCGCCGCCGCGTACTGGTCCCCGTATCCGATCGGGTTCTGGCTTACCACGCTGGCGTTCGCCGCCTACCTCGCCGCGGTCGCCGGTCGTGCGCTGGCGGGTCGAAGCCGCCGCTTGGTGCCAGGAGGTCGGCTGGGGGAGGCGACCGGATCGTGACCGCGCTGACCACCATGGTTGGCCACCCGTTCATCCGCCACGCCTTGCTGGCCGGCACCGCGATCGCGGCCGCCACCGGCTTGGTCGGCTACTTCGCGGTCCTGCGCAGCCAGGTCTTCACCGGCGACGCGCTCAGCCACGCCGCGTTCACCGGTGCGCTGGCGGCGCTCGCCGCCGGTCTGGACCAGCGGCTGGGCCTGCTCGCCGCGACCGTCGGGGTGGCGTTGCTGCTGGGCATGCTCGGCCCCCGCGGCCGCGCCGATGACGTGGTCATCGGCAGCGTGTTCGCATGGGTCTTGGGGCTCGGGGTGTTCTTCCTCACCCTGTACACCACCCACCGCAGCACCGGCAACGGCGCCGCCGGGGTCACCGTGCTGTTCGGGTCGATCTTCGGCCTGTCCGCCAGCGGGGTCCGCCTCGCCGTGGTGCTCGGCGCGGCCATCAGCCTCGCCGTGGTGGTCGTGGCCCGGCCGCTGCTGTTCGCCAGCGTCGACGAGGCGGTCGCGGCCGCCCAGGGCGTGCCGGTCCGCACCCTCGGCCTGGCCTTCCTGGTCCTGATCGGGCTCACCGCCGCCGAAGCCACCCAGGCGGTCGGTGCGCTGCTGCTGCTCGGCCTGCTGTCGGCGCCGGCCGCCGCCGCCCAGCGGCTTACCTCCCGGCCGTTTGCCGGGCTGGCGCTGGCGGCTGGGCTCGCGGTCGCCGCGCTGTGGGTCGGGCTGACGCTCAGCTACGCCGTTCCCCGGCTGCCGCCAAGCTTCGCCGTCATCGCCGTGGCCGCCGCGGCCTACGCCGGCGCTGGCGTCACCAGCATGCTGCGGCGCCGCTCCGGCCCCCTGGGGCCGGGGCGGATGCCCGACAGGGCTGAGGCTGAGGGGGCGGGTGTGCCAGGCGTGCCGGTGGGTCCGTGAAGATCGGTCGCGGGAGGCACCCGCAGCCGGTTGCCCACCTGCTTGCTACTGTGACCCATGCACACGTTCGCCGATCCAGCCACCTCGCCGATGCGCAGGAAGGCACCACCGCCAGTGACAGGTACTGAGCGTCCGACCAGGACCACCCGACGGGAGGCCAAGCCAACCGGCTCGCCCGCCGTGCCCGGGCTGCGGGCCACCAGGCAGCGCGCGCTCATCGCCGACCAGCTGGCCCGCTCGCAGGGGTTCCACGGTGCCCAGGACCTGCACATCGAGCTGCGCCGTCAGGGCCACCGGATCGGGCTCAGCACGGTCTACCGGCACCTGCAACGCCTCGCCGACGCCGGCGTGGTCGACGTCGTTCACACCGCCGACGGCGAGACGGTCTACCGCCACTGCGGCACCCACGCCCACCATCACCACCTGGTCTGCCGCCACTGCGGCCAGACCCAGGAAGTCGAAGGCCCGGAGATCGAGGCATGGGCCGGCCGCGTCGCCGCCAAGGCCGGCTTCGTCGACGTCGAGCACACCATCGAGATCTTCGGCACCTGCGGTTCCTGCGCCGCCAACGACGAGCAGGAACCTAGCATCACCCCGCAGTCCGGATTCCGGTAACCAGCGGCCGGGGCTGGAGGAGGCCGGCTGCACCGACGAGACCTGGACTGGTATCAGCGCGCTGCCGCGGCCGGCGATAGCCATACCCTTAAGCGGGTGACCAGGTGACCAGAAGGGGCCCCGGGGATCCCCGGGGCCTCACGCTTGGGGTTCCGACCAGACTAGGCGGCTGGGCGGAACCGGACGCGGACGCGGTCGGCCAGCCAGGCGACCTGCTCGGGGCCCAGCACCGCCGGCTGCGCGCGCAGCAAGTCAGGGACCCGGCCGGCGGGCAGCACCGTGACGCCGTCGACGGTGACCCCGCCCCAGGGGACGCTGGCGCCGTGGACGGCGACGACCGCGGCCACGTCGATGTCGGCGACGCCCAGGACCTCGTCGGCCTGGTCGGCCTCCCAGCGGGCGGCACGCAGGCTCGTGGTGAGCAGGTGGCGGCCGTGCCACAGGTTGCCGTAGCCGTCCAGCCGCAGCCGCCCGCGGTACCGCTTGCTGTCGATCACCACCACCCCACCCGGGCCGATCGCCAGGCAGTCGATGTTGGCGCGCGAGCGGGGGATGGCCAGGTCGTGCAGCACCGTCCAGCCGTGCCGCTCCAGCGGCTGCAGCAGGCGGGCGGTGCGCCGCTCCCCGGCCGCGCCGCGTTGCCATGCGCGGGTCTCCTGGCTGGGCCGAAACCGTAATGCCCAGCCGACCCCGCCTGCCGCCAGCGCGCCGGCGGCCACGACCAGCCGCGGGCCGAGCTGGCCGGTCAGCACTGCGACGCCGGCGCCGGCGGCCAGCACCCCGGCCAGCCGCACCGGCAGGGTCCGCGCCCACCTGGCGCGTTCGGCGGCGCGGCGGAGCCGGTACTCGGCGTCGGCGGAGCCGCCCGGGCGGCCGACCGTGGCCCGCACCCGCACCGCCACCACCGGCGCCGAGCTCCGGGCCGACCTGTGGCTACCGTCGCGCGCCGGCCACACGGGCGCATCCTGCTGGGCTTGCTCAAGGTGGGCGAGCAGGGCGGCCAGGTCGGCGTGGCTGAGCGGCCGGATCGTGACGCCGGGCTGCTCCAGGTCGTGGTCGTGCTCCCAGGGGAACGGCCGGTCGCGGTCGGGGTCGGGGATGGGCTGGGCCATGCTGGCCTCCTCGGGTGCTAGCCGGCGGCCCGCTCCGGGCCCGCCCGGTCAGATGGCCTCGGTCGACTGGTCGGTGGACGTGACGGGTCAGGCTGGTCCCGCTCGCCGCCGGGCGATCGGGTGGTGGGCCGCTGGCGGGTGGGCTGCCATTCGCGT
>DASQWY010000558.1:0-10963 GCA_035640005.1 Actinomycetes bacterium | reverse complement strand
TGGAGCAGCGGGTCGGCGCCGAGCCGTTCGTGTTCTACGAGGGCCCGCCGACCGCCAACGGCCGCCCCGGCGTCCACCACGTCGAGGCGCGCGTGTTCAAGGACCTGTTCCCGCGCTTCAAGACCATGCGCGGCTACCGGGCCGAGCGCAAGGGCGGCTGGGACTGCCACGGCCTGCCGGTGGAGCTGGAGGTCGAGAAGGAGCTCCGCATCAACTCCAAGCGCGACATCGAGGCGTACGGGGTGGAGGCGTTCAACGCCCGCTGCCGCGAGTCGGTGCTGCGCTACGTGGACGTCTGGGAGCGGCTGACCGAGCGGGTCGGCTTCTGGATCGACACCAGCCAGGCCTACCGGACGATGGACCCCGACTACGTGGAGAGCGTCTGGTGGGCGCTTGCCGAGCTGCACCGCCGCGGCCTGCTGGTGGAGGACTACAAGGTCGTCCCCTACTGCCCGCGCTGCGGCACGGCCCTGTCCGACGCCGAGGTGGCCATGGGCTACCAGGAGATCGAGGACCTCACCGCCTACGTGGTGCTGCCGGCCACCTCCGGGCGGCTGGCGGAGGAGGGCGCCGGGCTGCTGGTGTGGACCACCCAGCCGTGGACGCTGGTGCCCAACGTGTCGGTGGTGGTCGGCCCGCACATCGACTACGTGCTGGTCGAGGCCGAGCGCGACGGCACCCGCCGCAAGCTGGTGGTCGCCCGCGACCTGGTCGCCCAGGCGGTCGGCCCGGACGCGCGGATCCTGCGGCCGGTGCCGCTGGAGGAGCTGGTGGGCACCCGCTACCAGCGGGCCTTCGACCTAGTCCCGGTGAGCGAGGAGGAGGCCGCGCGCGGCTGGCAGGTGGTCACCGACGAGTACGTGACCACCACCGACGGGTCGGGGCTGGTGCAGACCTCCCCCGCCTACGGCGCCGAGGACCTGGCGGTCGGCCAGCGCTACGGCACCCCGGTGCTGCACCCGGTCGGGCCCGACGGCCGCTTCGGCCCCCAGACCGGCTGGCTGTCCGGCATGTTCGTCAAGGACGCCGACGCCCGGATCGTGGAGGACCTGCGCGACCGCGGGCTGCTGTGGCGCGCCGAGCCGCACCGGCACGCCTACCCGTTCTGCTGGCGCTGCGGCACCCCGCTGATCTACTACGCGCTGACCTCCTGGTACGCGCGCACCACCGCGGTCAAGCAGCGGATGCTGGCCGAGAACGCGACCATCGGCTGGCACCCGGAGCACATCCGCGACGGCCGCTTCGGCGACTGGCTGGCGCACAACATCGACTGGGCGCTGTCGCGGGCGCGCTACTGGGGCACGCCGCTGCCGCTGTGGCGCTGCGGGCGGGGGCACGTGGACGCGGTCGGCAGCCTGGCCGAGCTGTCGGCCAGGGCCGGCCGGGACCTGGCCGGGCTGGACCCGCACCGTCCATTTGTCGATGAAGTGACATATCCCTGTCCCGAGTGCGGGCAGGAGGCCCGGCGCGTGCCGGACGTGCTGGACGCCTGGTTCGACTCCGGCTCGATGCCGTTCGCCCAGTGGGGCTACCCGCACGCCGGGCGGGACGCGTTCGCGGCCAGCTTCCCCGCCGACTTCATCTCCGAGGGGATCGACCAGACGCGCGGCTGGTTCTACTCGCTGCTGGCGGTCTCGACGCTGCTGTTCGAGCGCTCGCCCTACCGCCACGTGGTCTGCCTGGGCCACCTGGTCGACCGGGACGGCCGCAAGATGTCCAAGAGCCTCGGCAACGTGCTCGACCCGTTCGAGCTGCTGGACCGGTTCGGCGCCGACCCGCTGCGCTGGTTCATGCTGGGCACCGGCTCCCCCTGGGTCTCCCGCCGCCTGTCGCCCGAGGCCCTCGCCGAGGTCACCCGAACCTTCTTCCTCACGTTGTGGAACACGTTCAGCTTCTTCACGCTCTACGCGCGGCTGGAGGGGTTCCAGCCTCGGTTCACCGGGGGGGCAACAAGCGCCCCCCCGGACCCCCCTAAGGGCGCGACCTCCGCTGGTCCCGCCGTGGGGAGCGCCGCGACGACCGGCCCCGCCGGCCTGCAGCCGCTGGACCGGTGGGTGCTGGCGGAGCTGGCCGACACGGTGCGGCAGGTGACCGCGGACCTGGACGCCTACGACGCGACCGCCGCCGCCCGCCGGCTGGCCACCTTCGTCGACGACCTCTCCAACTGGTACGTGCGCCTGTCGCGCCGGCGCTTCTGGCGCGGCACCGGCGAGGGCGGCCAGGCGGCCTTCCAGACGCTGTGGACCTGCCTGAAGACGCTCGCGCTGCTGCTGGCGCCGTACGCTCCGTTCGTGGCCGAGGAGCTGTGGCAGGGGCTGGTGGTGGCGGTCGACGAGCGCGCGCCCGACTCGGTGCACCTGGCCGACTGGCCCGACCCGGACGCCGGCGCCCTCGACCCGGCGCTGACGGCCGCCATGGCCGAGGTCCGCCGGCTGGTGGGGCTCGGCCGGCAGGCGCGCGCCGAGGCCAGGGTCAAGGTCCGCCAGCCGCTGGCCCGGGCGCTGCTGAGCGTGCCGGTCGCGGCCAGGGCCGGGGTGGCCGGCCTGCTCGACCTGGTCGCCGCCGAGCTGAACGTCAAGGAGGTCGGCTTCGCCGAGGGCGAGGCCGGGCTGGTCGCCCACCGGCTCAACCCGAACTTCCGCGCCCTCGGCCCGCGCTTCGGCCGCGACGCCCAGGCGGTCGCCGCCGCGCTGCGGGCGCTGGACCCCCGGCTGGCCGCCGAGCTTGCCCCGCGGCTGCGGGCCGGGCAGCGGGTCGAGCTGGCCGTCGAGGGCCTCGGCACGGTCGAGCTCGGCCCCGACGACGCCGGCGTGGTCGAGGAGCCGGTGACCGGCTGGCGGGTGGTCCGCGACGGCGCCACCGCGGTCGCCCTCGACCTCGAGGTGACCCCCGAGCTGCGCCGCGAGGGCCTCGCCCGCGACCTGGTCCGGGCCGTCCAGGACCTGCGCAAGGGGGCAGGGCTGGCCGTGGACGACCGCATCGAGCTGGCCGTGGAGACCGGCGGCGAGCTGGCCGCCGCCCTGGACGAGCACGCCGGCTGGCTGCTGGGCGAGACGCTGGCCACCACCCTGCTCCGCGAGCCGGCCGGCGACGGCCACCAGGCCAGGGTGGAGCTGGACGGCGAGCCGGTGCGGCTGTGGCTGCGGCCGGTGCCGCGGGGCTGAGGTGGACGGCCGGCCGGACGGGCTCGGCGACCGGCTGCCGGCCGCCCGGCCGTGGTGGGGCTACTGGTGGGCGGCGGGCAACACCCTGGTCGGGCTGGCCGGCGCGCTGACCGTGCGGGGCCGGCGGCGGGCCTGGCGGGGCGTGCTGCTGGTGGAGGAGGCGCGCGGCGGCCTGGCCGCCTTCCTCGGCTGGCGCGGGTTCAGCGCCATCACGCTCGGCCACGTGATCGTGGCCAACCGGCGGCTGGACGACCGGCTGCTGGCCCACGAGCTCCGCCACGTCGCCCAGCACGAGCGCTGGGGCCCGCTGTTCTACCCGGCCTACCTGCTCGCCAGCGTGGCCGGCTACCGTCGCAACCCGTTCGAGGCCGCCGCCGAGCGGGCCGCCGCGGCGGTGCCGGCCGCGCCGGCGGGCGAAGGGCCGGACGGCGGATGAGCGGCGGCGACGCCGGCCGCGCCCGGCGGGCGCCCGAGCGCGACTACTCGGCGACGCCGCTGGCGCGCAAGCTGGGGATCAGGGCGGGCGCCGAGCTGGTCCTGCTGGACGCGCCGGCCGGGCTGCTGGAGGCGCTGGCTCCGCTGCCTCCCGGCGTGGCGGTGAGGCGGGCCGCTGAGGGGGGCGGGCCGGCGGACGTGCTGGTGGTGTTCGCGACCTCGCGGGAGCGGCTGGTGCCGGGGTTCCGGGCGGCGCTGGCGCTGCTGGCGGCCGACGGCGGGCTGTGGGTGGCGTGGCCCAAGCGCGCCTCCGGGGTCCCGACCGACCTGGACTTCGCCAGCGTGCAGGAGCTGGGCCTGGACGCCGGCCTGGTCGACAACAAGAGCTGCGCGGTCGACGAGACCTGGACCGCGCTGCGCTTCGTGGTGCGGCTGGCCGACCGGCCGGGCTGGGCGGCCCGCCGGAGCTGACCGGGTCAGGGCGGCCGGGGTGGCGGCCGGCGGCGGAGGGCGAGGACCAGCAGGAGCAGGGCGACCGAGTCGGCGCCCAGCGACGCCCAGACCAGCAGGAGCCCGTGGGCGCTCAGCAGCGACGCGACCAGCAGTGCCAGGGCCACGGCGAGGGCGAGCAGGGCGCCCGCGACCACCGCGGCTCCCCGCTACCGCCCGCGGCGTTCAGTCGTCGTGGCGCAGGCGGTCGACGCGGTCGCGGCCGTTGTGCCCGAGCTGGTCGGACGGGTCGCGCAGCGCCGAGTAGGAGTTCTGCCTGGCGCCGGTCGACAGGGCCGGCAGGTCGTCGGAGCCCGGCAGCGGCCGCGAGGAGTTGCCCATGCCCGGCGGCTGCGGCGGCGCCACCGGCCCGGCGGGGGCGGCGTCCTCCAGCGCCTTGAGCTGGCCCTCCACGAAGCCCCGCAGGCGCGCGCGGTAGTCGCGCTCGAAGGCGCGCAGCGCCTCGATCGAGCTCTCCAGCTCCTGCCGGCGGCGGGCCACCTGCTCGGTCGCCTGGGCGATCTGCATGCGGGCCTGCTCCTCGGCGACCCGGGCACGGGCCTCGGCCGACTGGATGCGCTCCTTGTAGCGGGTCTCCAGGCCCTCGGTCAGCTCGCGGGCGCGGGCCTGGGCGGTCTCGGTGACCTCGCGGGCGCGCAGCTGGGCCGCCTCGGTGATCTCCCGGGCACGCAGCTGGGCCGCCTCGGTGACCTCGCGGGCGCGCAGCTGCGACTGCTCGGTCATGTTCTTGGAGCGGGCCTCGGCCTCGGTCACCATCGACTTGGCCTTGACCTTGGCCTCCTCGACCGTCTGGTCGGCCATGCGCTGCGCCATCACCAGGGCCCGGGCGATCGCCTCCTCGCCGCCGACGCGCGCCTCGGCCATGGGCGGCGGCGGGGCCGACGGGGGCGGGGCGGCCTGCGTCACCGGCGCGGGCTGAGGTGCCGATGGAGCGTTGGACGCCTGGTCCCGCAGCCGCGCGATCTCGTCCTGCATGCGGGTGAACTCCTCGGTCACCTGATCGAGGAACGTGTCCACCTCATGCATGGCGTACCCGCGCATGGCCTTGGTGAACTCTTTGTGCTGTATGTCCAGCGGCGTCAGTGGCGGCATCTGCGCTCCTTACCTGCAAGTTGATGGGCGATTGTACCCGAGCACCGCTCGATCGTCGTGGTTGGGCCGGCTAGCTGCTATTCACCACCTGCCTCAGCAGGGCGATCAGCACGAACACGATGAGGGGCGATAGATCGAGGGCCACAGCGCCGACTCGCAGGGGGGGAAGGAGTCGTCGTATGGGACGGAGAACAGGTTCTGTCAAGTCATACAGTATTCCATAGACGATCGCCAAACCGGAGAGACCCCGGCCGCCGTTCAGGCTGATCAGCAGGTCGAGCACGATCCGCCCGAGCAGGACCAGCCAGTACAGCGTCAGCAGGAGGGAGAGCAGGAACAAGACAAAGTCCACAGCACGATCAGGCCTGGTTGAAGAAGCCCCGCTCTTGGAGCCTGCGTCGCTCCTCGGCGGAGACCTCGACGTTTCTGGGGGTCAACAGGAACACCTTGTCGGCGACGCGCTGGATGCGGCCGTCGAGCCCGAAGATCAGACCGGCGGCGAAGTCGATCAGGCGCTTGGCGCCCTCCGGGTCCATGTCCTGGAGGTTGACGATCACCGGGATGTCCGCCTTGAACTTCTCGCCGATCTCCTCCGCGTCGTTGAAGCCGGACGGCTCGATCAGGTGGACCTTGCCGGTCGCCGCCGAGGGGATCGGGTGGATCACCGCCTCGGCCGGCTCCTCCAGCCGGCCCTCGCGCCGGCGGCCGTAGCCCTCGTCGTCGCGCACCCTTCGGATGGCCGCCGACCCGGCCGGCGAGCGGCTCGCGGCCTCGACCGCGTCGGCCAGCTCGTCCTCGTCCTCAGGCTCGACAAGGCCCAACCACACCAGGCTGCGCTTGAACGTCCCGGCCACGCTACCTCACCTACCTCTCCTGTCTCGAAGCCCGACGGGGTCCTCGTCCGGACCGGTTACCCGGCGCCTGGGACGCCGTGACGGCGCAGCCAACATCTTGGCGGCGTTTCCGACAGAAGTCACGGCGGCGGCTCCCGGAGCGCCCGTTTGTCCGGATTTGGTTTCGGCGGAGCCGCTCACCGGCGGCCTCCCTTGGCCGGGCGGGGGCCGAACAGGGCGGTGCCGACCCGCACGAGGGTGGCGCCCTCCTCGACCGCCACCTCGTAGTCGGCGGTCATGCCCATGGACAGCTCGGGCAGGTCCGGGCCGAGCCGGCGGCCCAGCGCGGCGGCGCGCCGGAAGGCGGGGCGGGCGCCCTCCGGGTCGGCGGTCGGCGCCGGCATCACCATCAGCCCGCGCAGCCGCAGGCCGTCGACCGCCCGGCAGGCGGCGACGAAGGCGTCCAGCTCGGCGGGGGCCACGCCGTGGGCGGCGCCGCGCTCGTCGACCTCGACCTGCACCAGCGCGCGGGCCACGGTGCCGGCGGCGACCGCCCGGCGGCCCAGCGCGCGGGCGCCGGCCAGGGAGTCGAGCGAGTGGACCAGGGCGCCGGCGGCCACCAGCACCCCGGCCTTGTTGCGCTGCAGGCGGCCGACGAAGTGCCAGCGGGCGCCGGGCGCCTCGGCAGCCTTGGCGGCCAGGTCCTGGGCGTAGTTCTCGCCGATGTCGGCGACGCCGGCGGCCACGGCGGCGCGCACGGCCGCCGGCGGGTGCAGCTTGGCGACCGCGACCAGGGTGACCTCGCCCGGGTCGCGGCCGGCGCGGGCGGCGGCCGCCGCGATCCGCGCCCGGACCCGCTCGACGTTGGCGGCGATCGCCGCCGCGTCCACCGCCCGATCCTCCGGGGCACCCGTGCCGGGTTCCCCGTCCCCCGCCCCCCGGCCGGGCCCCTCCGGGCCGGCCGCCCGCGCCGCGCTCATCATGGCGCCTCCACCCCGGCCGCCGGCGGCACCAGGGCGATCAGGCCGGCCTGGCGGCCGGTGCGGCCGTGGTCGCGGCGGTGGGAGAAGTGGCGGCCGGGGTGGTCGAAGGTGCACTCCCCCGCCACCCGGACCTCGCCGACCCCGGCGCGGGCGAGCGCCTCGGCGGCCCCGAGGGCCGGGTCGAGGGCGGGCCTGCCGGCCCTGGTGGTGGCCAGGGCGGCCGGGCAGCGGGCGCCGACGGTGGCGCGGACGTCCTCGCCGACCTCGTAGCAGCAGCCGCCCACGGCCGGCCCGACCAGGCCGACCGTGGCCGCGGGGTCGGCCCCGAGCGCGGCCAGCGCCTCGACCGCCGCCTCCACCACCCCGGCGGCCAGCCCGCGCCAGCCGGCGTGGACGGCGGCGACCGCGCCGGCCGCCGGGTCGGCCAGCAGCACCGGGGCGCAGTCGGCCACCAGCACGGCCAGCAGGATGCCGGGTTCGGCGGTCACCAGGGCGTCGCCCTCGCCGAGCGGCGGCAGCGCCTCGGGCGGGCCCTGGCCGAGGCCGGCGCGGTCGGCCCGCAGCACCCGGGCCGAGTGGACCTGGCGGAGGGTCGCCCACGGCAGGCCGGCGACGCCGAGCACGGTGGCGACCCGGCGGCGGTTGCGCAGCACCGCGCGCAGGTCGTCGCCGACGCGCAGGCCGAGGTTGCAGCCGTCGAACGGCGGCGCCGAGCTGCCGCCGGCGCGGCAGCTGAAGGCGGCCACCACCCCCCGCGCCAGCAGGTCCTCGGCCACCAGCACCGGCGGCCAGCCGGCCCCCGCCGCGGGGGCGGTGGGCGCGGCGGGCGGCCCCGGTCCCGGCCCCGGGGCGGCGGGAGGCGTGCCGGGCGACCCCGGCCCGGCCGCGGCGTCGGTGTCCGGCCCCGGCCCCGCGGGCGGGGCGGGGCGCCAGACCAGGCCGCCGGGCACCGGCGCGGGCGCCTCAGCGCTTGAGGAAGGAGGGGATGTCGAGGTCGTCATCGCTGTCCATGCGGGATCGGCGCTGCGGCTCGCGCGGGGCGGCCGCCGCGGGCTCCCGCTCGCCGCCGGCCTCCCGGTCGCGCTCGCGCTCGCGGTCGGCGCCGTCCTCGGCGGCCCTGCGGCCACCGCGGACCGGCCAGATGTTCTCCTCCGACAGCGCCGGCCGGGCCGCCCCCGGCTGGGCGGGCGCCGGCTCCTTCTCGGTGCGGTCGAAGCCGGCGGCGATCACGGTGACGCGCACCTCGTCGCCGAGGGCGTCGTCGATCACCGCGCCGAAGATGATGTTGGCGTCCGGGTGGGCGGCCGAGGCGATCACCTCGGCGGCCTCGTTGACCTCGAACAGGCCGAGGTCGGAGCCGCCGGAGATGTTCAGCAGCACGCCGCGGGCGCCCTCCACCGAGGCCTCCAGCAGCGGCGAGGAGATGGCCTGCTTGGCGGCGGCGACCGCGCGGTCCTCGCCGCGCGCCTGGCCGATGCCCATGAGCGCGGTGCCGGCCTCCCGCATGGTCGCCCGCACGTCGGCGAAGTCGAGGTTGATCAGGCCGGGGATGGTGATCAGGTCGGTGATCCCCTGCACGCCCTGGAGCAGCACCTGGTCGGCCAGCTTGAAGGCGTCCAGCATCGAGGTGGTGCGCTCGGCGACCTGCAGCAGGCGGTCGTTGGGGATGATGATCAGGGTGTCGACCTCGGACTTCAGGTGCTCGATGCCCTTGTCGGCCTGGGCCGAGCGGCGCCGCCCCTCGAAGGCGAACGGCCGCGTGACCACCCCGATGGTGAGCGCCCCCTGCGCCTTGGCGATGCGGGCGACCACCGGCGCGCCGCCGGTGCCGGTGCCGCCGCCCTCGCCGGCGGTGACGAACACCATGTCGGCGCCCTTGAGGACCTCCTCCAGCTCCTCGGCGTGGTCCTCGGCCGCCTGGCGGCCGACCTCCGGGTTCGAGCCGGCGCCCAGCCCGCGGGTCAGCTCGCGGCCGACGTCGAGCTTGACGTCGGCGTCGGAGGCGAGCAGCGCCTGCGCGTCGGTGTTGACGGCGATGAACTCCACGCCCTTGAGGCTCGCCTCGATCATGCGGTTGACGGCGTTGACGCCGCCACCGCCGATCCCGACCACCTTGATCACGGCCAGGTAGTTCTGCGGCGCCGCCATCATCCAACCATCCTCCCTTCGCCCGTTCACGGACGTCGTCGCCCCTTGCACGGTCGCACGGGCCGACCGTCGCCGGGGAAGTCGGGGGAAGTTGCCGAGGGACCCCGTGCGCCACGCCGCCCGAGCGGCTGGCCGTCCACCAATGGCCTCAGCTTCAACTTGAGGTCCAACGTTATGTCAACCTCAAGCTGCGGGCGATGCTACCGGCGCCCAGGGGGTCGGTCAACTACCCTTGCCCAGCTTTTGCAGGTTCTTCAGCAGGGTTCGCGGGTTCTCCGGTCGCCACCACCGTCGGCGTCGACGGGGCGCGGACGTCGATGCGTGCCAGCCTCCTTCCTTGCTTGGCGAGCTGCCGGCGGACCAGCAGCACGGCCGCGTCCTTGGCCGGCTGCTCCTCCGCCAGGCCGTACAGCACTCGCGAGCCGTCGCGCAGGCGCAGCTCGAGCCCGTCGAGCGAGCGGGCGGCGACGCCGGTGACCTGCCTGGCCAGCTCGGGCCGCATGCCGCCGAGGACGGCGAGCGCGTTGGCCAGCGGGTTGCCGGCGGGCAGGCGGGACCCCGGCCGGAGCCCGTCCGGGACGGGCACCTGGGCGACGTAGGGCAGGCCGGCCGGGCGGGCCGGGGCGGCGTCCAGCACGAACCCGTCCGCGGTGACCAGCCACCAGCGGCCCCCGGCCTGCAGCACCGCCGCCGGGGTCCGCTCCACGATGGCGATGCGCAGGCTCGCCGGGTAGGCGCGGCTGACCCGGACGCTCTGCACACGCGGCAGGGCCGCCACCCGGCGGCGCACCGCGCCCAGGTCGATGCCGAGGTAGCGCTCGCCGGGGTGGACCCCGGCGGCCGCCACCACCTGGTCGCGGCGCAGCGTGACGGTGCCGGAGACGCGCACCGACTCCAGGCCGAACAGGGGCGAGCGGGCCAATTGCACCACGCCGGCCAGCAGCGCGGCGGCCAGCAGCAGCCCGCCGAGCCGGCGCCGCCGGCGGCGGACCCTGGCGGTCGCGATCGCCTTGCGGCGCTCGGCCATGCGCCGGTCGGTGGGGGGCCGCCGCCCGGCCTGGCGCTCGCGCTCGGCCTGGGGGCCGCGGCGGGCGGGCGGGTCGTCCCGGCGGGCGCGGTCGGGCTGGGAGGCGCGGCGGCCGGCGGGGGCGGTGGCGCCGAAGTCGCCGACCAGCTGGACCTCGGTCCGCAGGGTGACGCCCAGCTCGTCGCGGGCGCGGCGCATGGCCGTGCGGATCAGGGCGAGCACGTCGGCGGCGGTGGCGCCGTCGGTGGCGACGATGAAGTTGGCGTGGACCTCGCTGACCATGGCGCCGCCGCGGCGTTCCCCCTTCATGCCGAGCCGCTCCAGCAGCCGGCCGGCGGCCATCTCGGGCGGGTTGGCGAACACGCTGCCGCAGTTCGGCTGGTTCACCGGCTGGTTGTCGCGGCGCCAGCGGCGGGCCTCGGCGATCTCGGCCCTGACCGCCGCCTCGTCCGCCGGGGCGAGCCGGAAGCGGGCGGCGGTGACCACCGCGCCCGGCGGCAGCGACGAGCGCCGGTAGCCGAAGCCGAGCTCGGACGGCCCCAGCCGCCGCGGCCGGCCCGCGTCCGGGCCGGAGAGGGGGACCACCTCGGCCCAGACCAGGCGGTCGGCCAGCTCGCCGCCGTGCGCGCCGGCGTTCATGCGGATGCCGCCGCCGACGCTGCCGGGGATCGCCACCGCGAACGCCATGCCGCCGAGGCCGGCCGCCGCCGAGCGGGCGGCCAGCCCGGGCAGCGGCGTGGCCGCGCCGGCCTGCAGCCCGGCGCCGTCCAC
>DASQWY010000557.1:0-4441 GCA_035640005.1 Actinomycetes bacterium | reverse complement strand
AGGGCGGCCGACTGCCGCTCCAGGCCCTGCGGGTCGCCGCGCGCGCCGCACAGCGCGACCACCACGCCGACGCGCTCGCGGGCGCGCTCGACCAGCGGGGCGAGGCCGGCGGCCGGGTCGGGGTGGGCGCCGCGGCCGAGCACCACGTCCAGCACCACCACCCCGGTCGCCGGGTCGGCCGCCTCGCGGGCCAGCCGCTCGTCGCGCAGGGCGGGGTCGATCATCGGGTGCGCCCGGCCCTCGGTGAAGCGGTCGTCGCCGCAGTCGACGAAGGTGTGCCCGTCGCTGGACCACGGGTCGGCCAGCCGCCACTCGGGCCGCAGCGGCACGTTGGAGGCGACCCGGCCGGCGGCAGCCGCCACCACCAGCATCGCCTCGGTGCACAGGGTGCCGCCGCAGAACAGGCCGCGGATCGCGCCGGGCCGCGGCGCCGGCGCCATCAGGGTCTCCGCCGCGGGCGTGGCGCCGTGGCGGGCGGCGGCCCAGGCCGCCGCGTCCTCCAGCGAGGCGGCGAACACGACCCCGGCCGGCAGGGCGGGCGGCTCGCGCAGGCCGAGCAGGGCCAGCACGGCCGGCTTGCCGGTGCGGGCGGCCGCCTCGGCGACCGTGGCCGCGACCCGCGGGTCGGGTGGCTTGGAGACGACCACCAGCGTCTCGGTGCGCTCGTCGGCGGCGAGCAGCTCCAGGGCGCGCACGGTCATGGTGCCGCCGACCGTGGCCGACAGGTCGCGGCCGCCGACCCCGACCGCCTGCGAGATCCCCACCCCGGCCGCGTCCAGCAGGCAGGTGACCTCCTGGATGCCGGTGCCCGAAGCGCCCACCACCCCGACCGGGCCCGGCTCGACGGCGTTGGCGAAGCCGTACCCCACCCCGTCCAGGATGGCGGTGCCGCAGTCGGGGCCGAGGAACAGCAGGCCCCGCTGGACCGCCTGGCGCTTGCAGGCCGCCTCCTCCGGGAGCGTCAGCCCGTCCGAGAAGCAGAACACGTGCAGGCCGGCCTGCAGCGCCTGCGCGGCCTCGTAGGCCAGGTGGCGGCCGGGCACCGACAGGAACGCCAGGTTGAGGTCGGGGTCGCGGGCGGCCGCCGCCCGCAGCGACCTTGGCGGCGCCGCCGCCGCCGCCGGGCCGCCGACCTCCCCGCCGCCGGCCGGCGCGGCCAGCAGCCGCTCGACCTGCTCCACGGCCCGCTCGGCGGCCGCCTGGTCGTCCGCGCGGACGGCGACCACCAGGTCGCCCGGGCCGAGCCCGCCGGCGTCCAGGTCGAAGCCCTGCCTGGCCAGCAGGTCGAGGTTGACCGGGGTGGCCGACACCGCGGCCGCCGCCACCACCCCGGGCAGCTGCTCGGCCTGCCGCGACACCTGCATGAGGGTGACCGAGTCGTGGTAGGCGCCGCGCCGCACCACCACCCGCTCGGTCACCGGGCCCTCCGCGCCGGGGCGGGCTCCACCACCGTGCCGGCCGCGCCGGCGGGCGCGGCGGCGATGCGGTCCAGCGAGGTGATCACCGCGCGCCGGCCGCCGCCCTCCACGAAGCGGGCCGCCGCCTCCACCTTCGGGCCCATGCTGCCGCTGGCGAAGTGGCCGGCGGCCGCCAGGGCGCGCAGCCCGGCCGGGTCGACGCGGCCGACCGGCCGCTGCTCGGGGGTGCCCCAGCCGGTGGCGGCGTGCTCCACGTCGGTGGCGATCACCAGGCACTCGGCCCGGACGGTCGCGGCCAGCAGCGCGGCCGACAGGTCCTTGTCGAGCACCGCCTCGACCGCGCGCAGGCGCCCGCCCTCGGCGACCATCGGGATGCCGCCGCCGCCGGCCGCGACCACCACCACGCCCCGGTCGACCAGGGCGAGCACCACCTCGCGGTCCAGCAGCTCCCGCGGCTCGGGCGAGGGCACCACCCGCCGCCAGCCGCGCGGGCCGCGCGCCTCCCAGGTCTGGCCCCGCGCCGTGTGCTCGCGCGCCTCCGCCTCGGTCACGTAGCGGCCGATCGGCTTGGTCGGCAGCCGCCAGGCCGGGTCGGCCGAGTCGACCAGCACGCGGCTGACGGTGGCGGCCACCGGCCGGGCCAGGCCGCGGGCGGCCAGCGACCGCTCCAGCGCGGTGACCACCAGGAAGCCGATAGTCGCCTGGGTCTGCGCCACGCACCAGTCCAGCGGCACCGGCGGCACCACCCGGGCGGCCAGCTCGTTCTTGGTCAGCAGGTTGCCGACCTGGGGGCCGTTGCCGTGCGTCAGCACCACCTCGCAGCCGGCCGCGACCAGCTCGGCGACCCGCTCCATGGCCAGCTCCACGGCGGCCTGCTGGGCGGCGGGGCTGGCGTCCCCGTCCGGCCCGGTCAGGGCGTTGCCGCCGAGCGCGACCACCACCCGCATGCCACCGGTCGGGGTCATGGCTCCCCTGGCGGGCGCTCGGCGGCCGGGTCGGGCGCGCCGCTGGGGGCGGCGCCGCCGGCCGGGCCGGCGATGGCGCCCTCGCGCGGCGCGCCGGCGAACGCCGGCGGGCCGCCGATGGCCCGCAGCACGCGGTAGATCACGATCGCCCCGAAGCTGCCGAGCGCGATGCCGCCGAACGCCAGGTCGCCCCAGGACACGGTGTAGTCGGCCGCGCCCACGATCAGCGCGACCGCCGCGGTGACCAGGTTCACCGGGTCGCGGAAGTCGACCCTGGCCTCGATCCAGATGCGGGCGCCGAGCACCGCGATCATGCCGTACAGCACGGTGGTGGCGCCGCCGAGCACGCCGGTCGGGATGGTCAGGATCAGCGCGCCGAACTTGGGGATGAGCCCCAGCAGGATGGCGGCGACGCCGGCGACCACGTAGGCGGCGGTCGAGTACACCTTGGTGGCGGCCATCACGCCGATGTTCTCGGCGTAGGTGGTGGTGCCCGAGCCGCCGCCGAGCCCGGCCAGGGCGGTGGCCAGGCCGTCGCCCATGTAGGCCTTGCCGAGGGTGTCGTCCAGGTTGCGCTCGGTCATGGTGGCCACCGCCTTGACGTGGCCGGTGTTCTCGGCGACCAGTACGATCACCACCGGGGCGATCAGCGCCACCGCCCGCAGGCTGAAGTGCGGGGCGGTGAAGTCGGGCAGCCCCACCCAGTCGGCCTTGCCGACCCCGGAGAAGTCGACGTCGCCGGCGAGGGCGGCGACCACGTAGCCGACGGCCACCCCGAGGAACACCGACAGCCGCCCGACGAAGCCCTTGAAGACGATGCCGATCAGCAGGATGGCGACCAGGGTGGCGAAGGCGATCCACGGCTGCCTGGCGAAGTTCTGCTTGGCGACCGGGGCCAGGTTCAGGCCGATCAGGGCGACGATCGCGCCGGTGACCACCGGCGGCATCAGCCACTCGATCACCCGCGAGCTGGTCAGGTCGACCAGCAGGCCGACCACGAAGAACAGCAGGCCGCACACGAGGATGCCGCCGAGCGCGGCGGGGATGCCGCCGTGCGCCTTGGCGGCGATCACCGGGGCGATGAAGGCGAAGCTGGAGCCCAGGTAGCTCGGCACCCGGTTGCGGGTGACCAGCAGGAACAGCAGCGTGCCGACGCCGGAGAACAGGATCGTGGTGGCCGGCGGGAAGCCGGTCAGCAGCGGCACCAGGAAGGTGGCGCCGAACATCGCCACCACGTGCTGGACGCCGATGCCGGTGGTGCGTGACCAGGTGAGGCGCTCCTCCGGCCGGACCACGTCGCCCGGCGTGACCGTGCGCCCGTCGCCGTGGAGCTCCCAGATCCGTCGGGCCATGGCATCTGCACCCCTTCCCTTGGGGCGGTTGCTGATGGGCGAAGCCTAGTGCAGAACCGTAACCGATCGGGTCACGAGCGGTGCCCGGCGGGTGGCTCGGCCTGCGCGGCGAGCAGCGAGCGGAGCAGGCGGCGCGCCACCAGCCTGGCGGACAGCGGCGCCGACGCCAGCGGCGCCAGGGCCAGCGCGACGAACGCCACCGACGGCGCCCCGGCCAGGACGCCCAGGGCGACGGTGACGGCGACCGCGACCGTGGCGGTCGCCTGGGCGATCAGGCAGGCGGCGGTCAGCGGCGAGACCGGCTGGACCAGGGAGGCCTGCTCCCTGCCCGGCCGGCCGTGACCGGTGAAGCGCGCCATGATCGTCCTCAGCCTGATCGAACATTTGTTCGGCAATGAGGCTACGCCGCCGCCTGCGTGACCGTCAACAATGGCTGTCCCCGTTGCCGCCATAGGGCCGAAGATTCGGTATTCGTATTCGGAAGCTCAATTCGTGGTACGCCCGCCGCGCCCGGTGTGCCTGGTTTCGCCTCCGCGGTCCCGGCGGATCAGGGCGGCGAGCACCAGCTGGGTCGCGGCGACCAGCGCGGCGGCGGTGAGCAGCGCGCGCGGGGGCGGGATCGCGAGGGCGAAGAAGCGGCGCGTGAACCCGAACGCGAGCACGGCGGCGAAGCCGGCCGCCACCCCGCCGAGCACGGCGACCCGCA
>DASQWY010000556.1:0-8451 GCA_035640005.1 Actinomycetes bacterium | reverse complement strand
CGCCGCCAGCGCCCGCGCCGCCGCCGGCAGCTCCGCCCGCGGCACCACCCGGTCGGCCAGGCCGAGCCGGCCGGCCTCGGCCGCGTCGACCCGCCGGCCGGTCAGCACCAGGTCCTTGGCGGCCGAGCGGCCCACCCGGCGGACCAGCAGCTGGGTGCCGCCGCCGGCCGGGACCAGGCCGAGGCCGACCTCGGGCAGCCCGAAGACCGCGTCCTCGGCGGCGACCACCAGGTCGCAGGCGAGCGCCAGCTCGGTGCCGCCGCCCAGCGCGAAGCCGAACACCGCCGCCACCGTCGGCAGCGGGCAGCGGCGCACGGCGGCGAAGCCGCGCCGGAACACCTCCCGCTGCGCGAACCAGCCCCGGTCGTCGAAGCCGGCGCGCTCCTTGAGGTCGGCGCCGACGCAGAAGGCGCGCTCGCCGGCGCCGGTCAGCACCACCGCGCCGACCCGCGGGTCGGTCGCCAGCGGCTCGACCAGCTCGGCCAGCGCGCGGGCCAGCTCGGTGGAGATCGCGTTCAGGGCCTCCGGCCGGTCCAGGGTGACGGTGGCGACCCGGTCGGCGACCTCCAGCCGCACCGGGCCGCTCACCCGCCGACGCTCCCCGCGTTGACCTCCTGGAACGCCCATGCCCAGGTGCGGGCGAGCCCCTCGGCCAGGGCGATCCGCGGCCGCCAGCCGAGCCTGCGCCCCGCCTCGGCGCAGTCCAGGGAGATCCGGTGCAGCTCGCCCGGGCGCGGCGGGGCGAAGGTCGGCTCCGGCCCGAACCCGGCCACCTCGCGCAAGGCCGCGTACAGCTCAAGCACCGAGGTCTCCACCCCGGTGGCGACGTTGACCCGGGCGCGGGCGGCGTCCGCGTGCTGCCCGCCGGCGACGAACGCGGCCACCACGTCGTCGACGTGGACGTAGTCGCGGGTCTGGTGGCCGTCGCCGAACACCGTGACCGGCTCGTCCGACAGCAGCCGGTTGCAGAAGATCGCCACCACCCCGGCCTCGCCGAGCGGGTCCTGGCGGGGGCCGTAGACGTTGCCGAGCCGCAGGCTCACCGGCTCCAGCCCGTACAGGCCGGCGAAGCTGTCCAGGTAGTCCTCGGCGGAGCGTTTGGAGACCCCATAGGGATTCGTCTCCCCGGCCGGGTGGCGCTCGGAGACCGGCAGCTCCGCCGGGTCCGGCTCGCCGTAGACGGTGCCGCCGGAGCTGGCGAACACCAGCCGCCGGCAGCCGGCGTCCAGGGCGGCCCGCGCCAGCGCGATGGTGCCGAGCACGTTGACGCGCGCGTCACCGACCGGGTCGGCCACGCTGCGGCGCACGTCGATCTGCGCGGCCAGGTGGTAGACGACCTCGGGGCTGGCGTCGGCCACCGCCGCCGCCAGTTCCGGGCCGGCGACATCCAGCTCGGCGAAATGGGCCCGGCCGGAGGCGAACGCCTCCGCCAGGTTCTCCAGCCGGCCGCTCGACAGGTCGTCGACGACGACCACCTCGTGCCCTTCATCCACCAGGCGGTCGACCAGGTTGGAGCCGATGAAGCCGGCGCCGCCGGTGACCAGGGTCCGCATGCCTGCTCGCCTTTCGTTCGGAGGTTCGGGCCGCCATCCTAGTTCCAGCCGGCACGGCTTCGGGCGTGAGCGGAACATTCCGGCCAGATCGTGGCTTGTCCGAGGCGTCCCGATGGGGGAGGGTAGGTGCGCAAGGGGTGGCGGTGAAGGAGGGGCCCGTGCAGGAGGCGGTGACGCCCGCGCGCGCCCGCGAACGGCCGCTGGTCGCCGGCCAGGGCTGGCTGCTTCCGTACCTGCTGATCGCGGTGATCGCCGGCCTGGAGCTGGCGCTCCGCGGGCTCGCCGTCGGCGGCTTCCTGGTGCTGGCGCCGCTGCTGGCCAGCCGCGTGTCCCGCCACCGCAGCGAGGTGGTGGCGACCGGCCTGGTGACGGTCGCGGTCGGGCTGGCGCTCGGCGAGGGGACCGGCAAGGCGCTCGGGGGCCAGCTGGTCCTGCGCGTGCTGCTGATCGCCCTCGGCACCGCGTTCGCCCTGGTCAACTGGGACGTGTTCCGGCGCGAGCAGTCCGCCCTGGAGGGCGCCGCCGACACCATCCGGATGGCCTCCTCACTCGCCTCCGGCCTGCCGCTGCAGGAGGCCTACGACCTGCTCGCCCGCTCGGGCCGGACCCTGTACGCCGCCGACGCGTCCGCCGTTTACCGCCTCCAGGGCGAGCACATGCTGGCGGTGGCGCAGGCCCGCGACTCGTTGGTGCCGCCCATGCCCGGCCGGCTGGCGGCCGCCTCCTTCCCGGCCGCGTTCGCCGCGCGCCTGGAGCGGGTCAGCGTGCGCGACGCGGCCGCCCCGGAGGCGCCGATGCTGGAGGCCCGCGGGCTCGGCAGCTTGCTGTGGCTGCCGCTGCTGGACGAGGCCGGCGGCCAGCTCGGCACGCTGATGCTGGCGTGGCGGCGCCGCGACCCGCGCCTGTCCGCCCAGGCGCTGGACGCCTCCCAGCGGTTCGCGGTCCTCGGCGCCCGGGCGATCTCCGGCTCCGAGCGGGTCCGCGCCCAGGCCGAGGCGCTGTCGCAGGTGCAGGTGATGGTGTTGGGCACCCCGCCGGCCTGGCTGGCCGGCTTCTCCATCGGCGTCCGCTACCAGTCGGCCAGTGGCCTCGCCCAGATCGGCGGGGACTTCTACGACGTGGTGGAGGTCGACGGCGACGGCCTGGCGTTCATCCTGGCCGACGCCCGCGGCAAGGGGCTGGAGGCCAGCTCGCTGGCGGCGGTGCTCAAGGGCGCCTTCCGCAGCCTCGCCGGCGAGGGCGCCGGCCCCGCCCGCATCCTCGCCCGGCTGGACCGGCTGGTGGCGCGCGAGGGCGGCGACGAGGACTTCGTCACCGCCCTGGCCGGCCGGGTGGACCTGAACGGCCGGTTCGCGCTGGCCTCGGCCGGCCACCCCGCCCCGCTCGGCGACGGCCCGCGGATGCTGCACATCGCCGCCCCGCTCGGCCTCGGCACCCAGGCCGCCGAGCACCAGGGGCAGCTGCGGCCCGGCCAGCGCCTGATCTGCTACACCGACGGCCTGGTGGAGGCCCGCAACCAGGCCGGGGAGTTCCTCGACAGGGCCAGGTTCGAGGAGGCGGTGGCGGAAGGCTCGCTCGCCGAGGCGCTGGACCACCTGGTCGAGCTGGTCGACCGGCACGCCGAAGGCCGCCACGACGACGACCTCGCCCTGCTCGGCCTCCAGTACGACCCCCAGGGCGAAGGCTAGCGCGGCGGCGCCAGGTCACCCGAGCAGCTCGTCGCTGAGCTCGCGCAGGGCACGGCGCGCCTCGGCCAGGGCGTGGCGGCCGGCGTCGGTGATGGTGTAGCGGCGCACCCGCCGGCCCGCCTCCAGGTCATCGTGGCCGGCCAGCAGGCCGGCGGCCTCCAGCCGGTGCAGGGTCGGGTACAGGGTCCCCGGGCTGATCCGGTAGCCGTGGCGGGCCAGCTCGGCCGACATCCAGGCGCCGTGGATGGGGTGCTCGGCGGCGTGGTGCAGCACGTGCAGCTGCACGGCCCCATGCAGGAACGAGCGCATGCGACTATCATATCGGATGTCGATATCGACCGTCGTAATAAGCTTCCAGCGCCCACCCATGGAGGAGCCATGTCCGCCAGCACGGTCGGCGTCCGCTACATGATCGACGACGTCGCCGACGCCGTAGCCTTCTACACCACCCACCTGGGCTTCACCGTCGAGCAGGACGCCAGCCCGGCGTTCGCGGCCGTCAGCCGCGACGGCGTGCGGCTGCTGCTCAGCGGCCCGACCAGCTCGGGCCGGCGGCCCATGCCCGACGGCGCCCGGCCGGTCCCCGGCGGCTGGAACCGCCTGCACCTGCAGGTCGCCGACCTGGCCGGCGAGGTCGACCGGCTCCGCGCCGCCGGCTGCAGCTTCCGTAACGACGTCATCAGCGGGCCGGGCGGCTCGCAGATCCTGCTGGAGGACCCCTCCGGCAACGTGGTCGAGCTGTTCCAGCCCGCCCGGTGAGGTCGCCCCACGCTCTAGTGCCTCTTCAGACAACGTTTGCCCTGTCGGGCGACGCTGCGTGATCCTCGCCGCACCCAGCAGCCGGGGCTGGGCCTGGCGAGCGACTCCAGCCGCCGCGGCGGCTGGGAGGCCCGAGGCCGGGCAGGACCGCCGCCGCCGCTGGTCAAACAGGTGGCGGCGGCGGTCACGCCGCGCCGACACCACGCCGGCACGACGGTGCTCGACCAGCACCGGCAGCCCGGCGCTGGCAGGTCCGCCGCCAGTCTTGCTAGCCATGGCGGCGATGTTGTGGGCACCCACCAGGTCCCGGTGCCCGGTGAACCCGCAATCGGGGCAACGGAACCGGCGGCCTGCCGGTTTGGGGGTCCGCCGCCGGCACGCCGGGCAGGTGGAGGAGCTGCCCCGCTCGTCCACCAGCCGCACGACGATCCCGGCGCGTTCGGCCTTGTCGGACAGGGCTTGCAGCAGGTGGGTGCGCCGCCACTGCCGCAGCCGCAGGTTGTGCACCCGACCAGCATCGTGCTCGGTGATGCCTTTTGGGTCGCCGACCAGCAGGGTGCCCACCCGCTGCCCGACCGCCCAGGCGATGACCTGCCTGGCGGCCTGATGCTGGGCCTGGTGGACGCGGCGGCGGTGGCGCGCCTCGGCACGCCGGACCCGGGCGCGGTGCCGCCGCCAGCGCCGCGACCCGCGCTGCCCCGGCCGGGGCGCGCGCCTGGCGGCCTTGGCCTGCCGTTCCTGCTGGTCGGCAAGGTGCAGGAAGCCCTCCGCGCGGACCGCCCGGCCCGACACCAGCAGCCCCGCCTGCTCGGTGACCACCGCGTAGGGGTGGATGATACCCAGGTCCACCCCGGCCCCCCTCTCCGGGTCAAGGTCGTGGTCTTGGACGGGGACCGCGGCGGTGACCGCCAGCCACAGCCGCCCGCCCTCGGCCAGCAGTGTCACCGCCCGGACGGCCTGGACCGGGTACGGCAGGGGCCGGGCCAGCCGCACCCACAACGCCGGGCGACCGGCGGCGATCGGCAGCCGCACCCGCCGGCCGTCCAGGTGGAAGGTGCGGTGGTAGAAGCGGACGGGCACCAGGGCGCGCTTGCGCCTGGGATAGCTTGGCTGCTCGCCGCCTTGGCGGCGTTTGGCGGCCTGATGCCAGGCGTCGGCGTAGCGGCGCAGCACCGAGCGGGCACCGACCACCGACAGCTCCCCGAAGCTTCCCTTGCTGGTGAGTTGGCGGCACAGCGCCTGGTAGTTGACCACCGGTTGCTCGCCCTGCTGGTGGCGTTGCCGGTTGCCGTCCAGCAGCCAGGCCCACACGTCCCCGGCCGAGCGCAGCAGCCCGTAGCAGCGGTCGGTTTGGTGGCGGGTGGTGCGCAGGCGGATGGTGGCGGTGCGGTGCACCAGCCGCGGGGCACCGGCGGGGTTGGTCATAGCGAACTGATGTTCGACTCCGGACGCCGTGCTGGTCAAGCAACCTTCGGGGGTTGTGCATAACCCCACGCCGTCCGCGTCAACTCAGGTCAGGGGCCGCCGCCACCCACCGATCGCCCCAGCTCACCGACAGGGCAACGTTGCCGGCAACGGCACTAGCATGTTGGCAGCCGGGCGCCCATGAGGCGTCCGGCCGGCCCGCGCCCCACCACGGGCGTTCATTGGAGCGAGGGAGCCCGAGCCATGGACGTCGAGCTGTCGCCCGAGCAGGAGGAGTTCCGCAAGATCGTCCGGCAGTTCGCCGAGGAGGTGGTGGCGCCCAGGGCGGAGGCGATGGACCGGGCCGAGCAGCTCGACCCGGACGTGCTCGACCAGATGGCCGAGCTGGGCCTGTTCGGCCTGCCGTTCCCCGAGGAGCTCGGCGGCATGGGCGCCGACTACCTGACGCTGTGCCTGGCCATCGAGGAGCTGGCCAGGGTCGACTCGTCGGTGGCGATCACCCTGGAGGCGGCGGTCGGGCTCGGCGCCATGCCGATCTGGCGGTTCGGCAGCGACGAGCAGCGCCGCCAGTGGCTGCCCCCGCTGGCACGCGGCGAGCGGGTCGCCGCGTTCGGCCTCACCGAGCCCGGCGGCGGCACCGACGCCGGCAGCCTGCGCACCCGCGCCGAGCTGGACGGCCAGGAATGGGTGGTGGACGGGACCAAGGCGTTCATCACCAACGCGGGCCTCGACCGCTGCGGCCTGGTGCTGCTCGCCGCCGCCACCGGCACCCGCCCGGACGGCCGGCCCGAGGTCAGCAACTTGCTGGTGCCGTCTGGCACCCCCGGCTACCAGGTCGGCAGGAAGTACCGGAAGGTCGGCTGGCACGCCTCCGACACCCGCGAGCTGGTCTTCCAGGGCTGCCGGGTGCCGGCCGCCAACCTGCTCGGGGAGCGGGGCAGCGGCCTGGCCAATTTCCTGCGCACCCTCGAGGAGGGGCGGATCGCGGTGGCCGCCCTGGCCACCGGCCTGTCGCAGGGCTGCGTGGACGAGTGCGTCCGCTACGCCCGCGAGCGGCAGGCGTTCGGCCAGCCGATCGCCCAGTTCCAGGCGGTCGCCTTCAAGATCGCCGACATGGAGGCGCGCGCCCACACCTCCCGGCTGGCCTGGTGGCGGGCTGCCGCCCGGCTGGTCGCCGGGCAGCCGTTCGGGCGCGAGGCGGCCATCGCCAAGCTGCACGCCTCCGAGGCGGCCGTCACCTGCGCCCGCGAGGCGGTGCAGGTCCACGGCGGCTACGGCTACATGGAGGAGTTCCCGGTCGCCCGTTTCTACCGGGACGCGAAGATCCTGGAGATCGGCGAGGGCACCAGCGAGGTCATGCGCATCCTGATCGCCCGTTCCCTGGGGTTGTGACCGGCTACGCCGAGAGGCGGACGTTGATTGGGCGGACGATCGGCGGCTCGGGAACCGGCTCGTCCTCGAAGTAGAGTTCGAGCGCCTCGGTCAGGTTGGCGAGCGCAGCCTCCACCGTGGGGCCCTGACTGACGGCGGGAACCTCGACGCAGCGGGCCATGAACCAGTCGTCGTCCGGGGTGACGACGGCCGTGAGGTGCAGGGTCTTCCCGTTCTCAGCCATGGCTCCACCAGAGGGTCCGCGAACGGCCGCGTCGAGGAACCTCCTAGAGGCTGTGGAAAAGGGTAACCCGGCGGGGCCTGGCTGCCACTATCGAGGGATGGACGACGCGGAACTGGTGGGCCTGGCGCGGGCCGGCGACAAGGCGGCGTTCGCGGTGCTGCTGGCCAGGCACCGGCCGATGCTGCTGGCGCTGTGCCGGCGGGCGCTCGGCGACGACCTGGCCGAGGACGCCGCCCAGGAGGCGGCGGTGGCGGCCATGCTCGGCCTGGACCGGCTGGAACGGCCGGAGCGGTTCGGGGCCTGGCTGGCCGGCATCGGCCTGAACGTCTGCCGTGGCTGGCAGCGGGAGCAGGCGCGGGAGCGCTGGTCGCTGGCTGCCGTGACCGGCGGCCGCGCCGTCCCCGACCCGGCCCCGGCCGAGCTGGCCGAGGCCGCCGAGGCGGCCAGGCGGGTGCGCCGGGCGGTGCGGCGCCTGCCGGCCGGGCAGCGCGCCGCGGTGGTGCTGTTCTACCTGATGGGGCTGGCCCATCGGGAGGTGGCCGGCCTGCTGGGCATCGGTGTCGGCGCGGTCAAGACCCGGCTGCACAAGGGCAGGGCCGCGCTGCGCGACGAGCTGCAGGCATGGTGGAAGGAGGAGCAGATGGCAACCACGACCGGGCTCGTGCGGATGCGGGTGGCGGGGGTGCGCCGGCAGCCGGCGGCGGGGGAGCGGCCGCAGAAGGTGGTCATCCTGCTGGAGGAGGAGGCGGGGGAGCGCCAGCTGTGCATCTGGGTCGGCGAGTTTGAGGCACTCTCGGTCGCGATCGCCCTGCAGGGCACCGAGCTGCCCCGGCCGCTGGCCTACCAGTTCATGTCGTCGCTGCTGCAGGCGACCGGCGGCCGGCTGGTCGAGGCCCGCGTCACCAGGCTCGACGACGGCACCTTCTACGCGGTGGCGGTGGTCGACGGGCCGGGCGGCACCCGCGAGGTCGACGCCCGCCCCAGCGACGCCCTCAACCTGGCCCTGATCACCGGCGCGCCGATCCTGGTCGACCCCGCGGTGCTGGAGGCGACCGCCGGCGAGCGCGGTGCCGAGCTGCTGGCCGAGGCGGCCGCCTACCCGGAGGACACCGCCGCCATCGTGGCCGGGTTCCACGCTCAGCAGCAGCAGGTGCGCGCCGAGTACGAGAGGAGGCGCCGCTGACCGAGGCGCCCGGGCGGTGGGGCTGGCCCCACCACCATCGGGCGGGTGGCCGCATGGGCGGCGCGGCGGCCGGCCGCTAGGCTCCCTGCGGAGGCGACCAGGAGGGGACCAGGGTGCAGACGGTCGAGGGGGCGGGGCGCGCCGCGCCGCCGGCGCGTTCGCCGGGCGAGCGCGCCGCCAGGGTGGCCGCGATCCTGCTCGCCCTGGTGGTCGTCGCCGCGGCGACCA
>DASQWY010000555.1:0-7767 GCA_035640005.1 Actinomycetes bacterium | reverse complement strand
GGCGCCAACCCCAGCGAGATGACCAGCGAGGCGCCCCCCAGGATCGCCAGGTCGGCGTCGGGTGATCCACCGACCTGGGTGAGGACCCCCAGGCCGATGGCCGCCAAGGCGAGACCGACACCGATCACGTATGCCGGGCGGACCCGGCGCAGGATCCGCGGGGCCAGGTTCGACCCGACGATGAACCCGAACGCCGAGGGCAACGACCACAGGCCCGCCTCCAGCGGCGACAACCCGAGCACCAGCTGCAGGTACTGCGCGACGAACAGGAAGTAGCCGACCACGATGAAGATGCCCAGCAGGTTGGTGGCCAGCGAGGCGTTGAACGCCTGGATCCGGAACAGCCGAAGGTCGACCATCGGGTCGGCCAGGGCCAGCTGCCGGCGCACGAACACCACGCCGACCACCAGCCCGACCACCACGGCGGCGACGGCCAGCGGGCCGATCCCGTTCTGGGCGACCTGCTTCAGCCCGAACACCACCGCCAGCACCGCCGCCAGCGACATCGCCGCGCTGACCAGGTCCAGCCGGCCGGCGCCCGGGTCGCGGTACTCCGGGAGCACGCGCGGCCCCAGCACCAGCAGCAGCGCCATCACCGGCAGTGCCAGCAGGAACACCGAGCCCCACCAGAAGTGCTCCAGCAGCACCCCGCCCAGCACCGGCCCGATCGCGCCACCGGCCGAGAAGCTGGTGATCCAGATCCCGATGGCGGTCGACCGCTGCCTGGGGTCGGCGAACATGGCGAAGATCAGCGACAGCGTGGACGGCGCCAGCGTCGCCCCGGCGATCCCCAGCAGCGCGCGGCTGGCGATCAGCATCTCCGGGCTGGTCGACAGGGCGGCCAGCACCGAGACCACCCCGAAGGCGGCGGCGCCGAACAGCAGCAGCCGGCGGCGGCCGATCCGGTCGCCGAGCGTTCCCATGGTGACCAGGAACCCGGCGACCATGAACCCGTAGATGTCGGTGATCCACAGCAGCTCCGCGCTGCTGGGCCGCAGGTCCTCGCTCAACGACGGCACGGCCAGGTGCAGCACCGTCAGGTCCATGGCGTACAGCAGGCACGCGAGGGCGAGCACGGCCAGCCCGGTCCACTCGCGTCGGCCGGCCAGTGGAGGAGCAGCCGAGGCGGTCGCGCCGGCGTCCTGGGGGGTTGAGTCCATTTGCCCGCTTCGGTTGGGGTCCCGACGGTCCATCATATGAACGGGCCGTGACAGCGGCCCTGGGTGGGCACCCGGCCATGGGTAGTTGGGCGGCAGCGCTGTGACCGCACTGTCCCCAGGTCACGCGGCCTGCGGCTACTTGCTTTGCTCGTCTCGGGCGACGGTGGGGGGAGAGGCGATGCTGTACGAGTGGTCGACGTGACGGACGCGCTCCGCGGCGCGGGAGCTGGAGCCGCGGTAGGGTCCCTATGGGAGCACTGCCCAGCGAGTTGTTGGCGGCGGACAACCACTCACCAATTCACCCAAAGGAACCGCAGATGCCGGAACTGGTCATCGACTTCATCACCTCGCTCGATGGATACGGGGCCGCCGAGGGCTGGCCCGGCTGGTGGGGCCTGGAAGGGCCCGAGTACCTCGCCTGGTTGGGAGACCACCCGGAAGCGGACTACACCGTCCTGATGGGCGCGAACACCTATCGGGTCATGTCCGCGTTGGCCACCGGCGGGGAGCCGGGTACGGATGCCCTGGCGGGCCTGTCGAAGGTCGTTTTCTCGACCACGTTGACGGAGCCGCTGGCGTGGGCGAACACCCAACTGGTCACCCAGGACCCCGTCGAGGCCGTGCGGGAGATGAAGGACCAAGGCAGCAAGTCCATGCGCACCCTGGGCAGCCTCACCCTGTGCCGCTCGCTGCTGAAAGCCGGTCTCGTGGACCGTTTCCGCGTGGTCGTCTTCCCGGTCATCACCGGAAGCAGCGGTCGGGACCGGATCTACGACGGGTACCCCGACGTCGCCCTCGACATGGTCAACAGCCGCACCTTCGACGGTCGGCTGCAGCTGCTCGAGTACGTCCCCACGGTTCTGGCCGGACCGCCCGGCACCACCAAGGCCGACGCCTGAGCACACCCGCCCCTTGCTACGCCGGGAGTGCGATTGGGTTCCGTGGCCGCGATCAGACCAACCTGAGAGGGCGTCGTAGCCGCGCCTCTCATGCCAACTCGACGCGGCCTCGGAGGCCGCTCCGCTGGTCCAGGCCGAGCTGCTGCGGCTCAAGCGGGTCAAGGCACCCGCCTGGGGCTCGACTGAGCTGGGGGCCTCCGGCGCTTCCCCGGCCGGAGGCCCCCGCGCTCCCGGACGTGCAGCGGCCGCCCCTGCCCGGGGCGGTGGCAGCCGGGCAGGGACGGTCGACTGGTCGCGTCCCGGTTGGTAAGTTTCGGCCTTGTTGCCGGAGCTGTCAGGAGGCGACCGGATGGCCGAGGACCCCGCCTCGTTCGAGCTGCTCCGCGCCGACGCCCGCGCCGCCGCCGAGCGGCTGGCGGCGCTGATCGCCCGAGCGGTCAGCCTGGACGTGCAGCCGCCCCGGCTGCTGGCCGGCGCCGCGTGGGAGTTGTGGGAGTTCGCGCGGGCGCCCGCCAAGCCCAAGGGCGCGGGCCTACCATGGGTGGGCACGTTCCGACCGACGACCGCGGAGGCAGACATGCGGCGTCGTGAGTTCCTGGCGGGCGCCGCGGCCGCGACCGGCGCCCTCGCAACCGAAGCCCTCGCGGGCTCCCAACCGGTCGGGCCCGAGGCTGTCCGCGGCGCGGTAGAGGCCACCGACCGCCTGCGCGGCGCGGTCGCCGTCGGCGCTGCCCGCGACTACCTGGGGCCGCTGCTGCGCCACGCCCAAGCCGTCCGCGGCTTGGCGGTGGCCGCCCCAACCGAGTCGCTGCGCCGCGGCCTGTGGACCGCCTACGGCGAGAGCCTGACGGTGCTGGCGTGGGTGGCCGGGGACGGCCGCCAGTCCACCCTCGCCGCCCGCTACTGCCAGCAGGCGTTGGACGCCGCCGAGCAGGCCAGCGACCGGGACCTGGGCGCCTACACGCAGGCGATCCTGGCGCTGCTCACCCTCCATCAGCGCGACGACCCGTACGGGGCGCTGCGGCTGGTCGGTGCCGGCATGGATCAGGCCAGGCACGCCGCTCCGGCGACGCGGGCGTACCTGGCGGCCGTGGCGGCCGAGGCGCAGTCGATCGCCGGCAGCCGCTCCCGGACCCTGGCCGCCCTGGACCGCGCCGAGGCGCTGCTGGAGCAGGCCGACAGCGGCTCAACGCCAACCTGGCTGCGGCAGTTCGCGCCGTCCCGGCTGGCCAGCTACCGCGGCGCCTGCTACGTGCGGATCGGGCGGGCGCGGCAGGCCAAGGCGGTGCTGGAGGACGCGTTGGCCGAGCACGCGGCCGGCAACGACCAGGTGTACCCCCTGGCCGACCTGGCGGGCGCGCACGCACGCCTCCAGGAGCCGGAGCAGGCGTGCGCCGCCCTCGGCCGCGCCGCCGGCCAGGTCCGCGGCGCCCGGTCGGCGATGCGGCTGGAGCGGCTGTACGCCGCCCGCGCCCACCTGGACCGCTGGCAGGGCGAGCGGTTCGTCCGCGACCTCGACGAGCAGCTGGCGTCGACCGCCGCCACGGTCTGACCGCCGCCGACACGGGAACCGGCCGGCGGTGGCCGCTGGGGCCGCCAGGAGCCGCCCAGCGCGCCGCCACCTCGACGACGAGCTGGCGCTGCTTGTGCGCTTCCCGAGTGGGCAGGTGCAGTGGGCCGCCCCTGTGAAGGCGTTCCTCGAGAAGGTCGAGTTCGACGCCGAGGGCGTCGAGCGGATGCGCCGCTCGGGAGGCATCTCCCGTCGTCATCGACCCCGACGTAGCGTTCGGCATTCCCCAAAGTCAAAGGCATCCGGACGGAAGCCATCGCGGAGAGCATGCGGAGAACGGGTCGCTGGAACGGGCCGCCCACGACTGGCGCCTGACGGTCCACGAAGTCGAAGCAGCGCTGCAGTGGGGAGCTGGCAAGCCGAAGGGCGGCCTAGCGCCGCCGTGGTCTTCTACCTCGATGCGAGCATCCCCTTTCCGGTCAGCAAGGCGCTCGCCCTTGTCCGCGACGACGTGCTGTACCCAACCGCGGCCCGAGCGTGCTGGTCTGCGTGGACGTCGAGGTCCGCCTGAAGCGGCCGCCAGAGTCGTTCGGATCGTCACCGCCCGGGGCGATGCTGCCTTGACGCCGAACGGATCGTCACGCGCCAGGTGACTGAGCAAGGCGAGCGTGACGTTCCGCTCGTCACCCGACTGGCCACCTACGGTCTGTCACAGCAACCCGAGCAGCTGGCAGGGCAAGCGTGACGGTCCGACCGGCACCCTCGGTGGCACCAACGGAACGTCACAGCAGGGCGAGCAAGCGAGCAAGGCGAGCGTTACCTTCCGTGCGTCACCCGCCGTGACGATCCGACCGGCACGCGCTCGTCGCGCGTGTGCCTCACGGTTCGTCACCACCCGCCCGGTGCGCAGCTCCGCCTGGGGTCCCGTCGCGCGTGACGTTCCGGTCGTGGCCCGGAGGGGGGGTCCGGGGGGAGTCCCCTCCCCCCGGCCTGGCTGCCGCCATGCTCGCCCCGAGGTCCGTGGTGCAGCTGGGGCGGGATGCCCGGCGGTCAAGCGCGAATGTCCGGCACCCCGCCACCGCGCAGGTCGAAACGGTCAAGCCATTCGTGCTTGACGGGCTGCCTGGCACCCCGCCCGCCGGCCACCGGCCACCCACCGTGGTTGGTGGTGGGACGCGCCTTCGGCGCGTGCTGCTTCGCTGGCAAGCTCCGCAGCCCTGCCCCGCCCACCGGTGAGGCCCCGCTCGCCCGGCCGGTGGTGGTGGGCGAGCCTTACGTCAATGGGTACGTCATCCCCTACGTCATCCTCTACGCGCTGGGGGTGCGTACCCCTGCCCTCGGCGGCCGGGGCTGTCTGTCCAGCACAGGGGCCCCTCGGGGGAGTGGAGCGGCCGCGCCGAGCGGTGCGCTTCGCGCGATTGACCCATCGGCGCGGCCGCGATCTTGGGCGGGCCTTCGGCCGGCGCCGCCTTCGGCGGCAATCTGAGCCTGCCCTGGCAGCCGCGCAGGGTGGCAACCAGCCCGGAAGGCACCCAGCGCCCGCCAGGACGCCGCCGGGAAGCACGCGGACGTTGGCGCGAAACTGCCTGGAAGCTGCCTGGAAGCTGCCTGGTACCGGGCGACGACGTCGGCATAGCATCCCCGCGCCCCACCACCGGACCCCTCGGGAGGGACCCGTGCACGTGCGCAGGCGTTGGATCCTTCCGGCCGCGGTCGCCCTGGCCGTGGCCGCTGGTGTCAGCACGGTCGCGCTGGCATCCATCCCCGACAGCAGCGGCGTCATCCACGGCTGCCGCCACAAGACCCTGGGCGTCCTGCGGGTCATCGACAGCGATGCGGGACAGCACTGCCTGGCGACCGAAGCCGAGCTGAACTGGAATCAGCAGGGCCCCCCAGGACCGTCCGGAGTCGGCCGACAGCTGGTCGAGCGCAGCGTGAGCATCGACACCACCCCATCCGGCTCCGACCAACTCAAGATCAACGAGGTCGTGCAGTGTCCGGCCGGCAAGGCAGCCGTCAACGGTGGCTACCGGTTCGACGCCCCAAACCCTCCCTACGACGGCTACCGCCGCGCGTTCGGCGGCCCGGACGGGACCGGCTGGCGGGTGCTCGACTCCAAGTTCGTGGACCAACCCATCCCGGTCCCGGTCACCCTGTGGGCGATCTGCGTCAACGCCTAGCGCCCCCGCGCGGGTCAGCTGGGCAACCTTGAGGGGAGCTAGGCCGGACGCGCTCAGCCGTGCGCGTGCCTTGTTCGACTGGCCCCCCTCGGGGAGTGGTGCGGCCGCGCTGGGTGGTGCGCTTCGCGCGTTTGATCCATCGGCGCGGCCGCGATCTTGGCAGGCCGAAGGCCTGCGCCGCCTTCGGCGGCAATCCAAGCCTGCCCTGGTTGCCACGCAGGGTGGTCGGGAATGCCCACCGTCCATGACAAGCCGGCCGCCTGGGCCTACGTGGCTCCACCGCTCCCGGCGGGCTTCAGGGTGGTCGCCCTGAACGTGGCCGGCCAAGCTGTCGGTACCGTGGTCGACCCTTGGGTCGCATACGACGGTGCAGGCCGAGCCGCCAAGCCGGGTAAGAGGCGAGCCAGTAAGGACCAGGTGAGGACCTGAGTGGCGCGATCCTTCGGGGCGGGGGCAGAATCGGTCCAGATTTGCGCCTGAAGGATCGTAGCGGGCTCAGGTGGCGTGGGGCGAACCGCTAGGCTTGCCAGGTCGGCGAAGCAACCTCAAGACCCTGCTGTGAGTGCGGGACTCCGCGGTCATCGCGCCATGACACGATAAGCGATCCCGTCCACCACGTATCGACGTATGGGGCGGACATCTCCGGGCTGTAGAACGCGACCCGATAGGTGTTGGGGACCGAGCAGCCTACGCTGCCAGCAGGTCCATTGATTCGACACTTCTTCGTTTGCGCTTGTCCCCAATAGAACAGAAAGCTGTCATTACGGATATTCTGTGCGGCTTCTATGGTGATGCTCTGCGACCGGGAGTCGTACCAGCCGGGAATTGGGCCGTCCCTCCATTCGTAGGTGTGCATCTCGATAACGCCTCGGGTGGCGGTGGCGCCAGTGTTGACCCAGCCTCTAGCGCAAACATCCAAGCGGCGGACATAATCACCGGATACGAGGAAATCGCAGTTTCGGGGTTTCAGCTCGTCCGCGCGAGCTAGCTTGGGGAACACAGCCAGCAGCGATCCGGTGAGGAGCACGGTAAGCGCGATGTGCGCCATCGCCGTTCGTCGAGGTCTCATGCGCTGCCCCTTCCGTGCGGCGTTCGCCGTCCCGCTCGCGGTTGGAGTAGGGGATGCCGCCTGCGTCCGAATCGAACGATCGAGGTTGGAGATAGCACCCACAAGCTCAGTTGAACCAGTTGATAGTATCGTCCTAATTATCGTTATGGTCTCGTGAACACCTGGCGACCAGCGGAGTGGTCCACCAAGGCGGCGAGTCCGCGCTTCCAACGGTTGTCCTGCGCTGTCGATCAACTCAGCACATGACTGCGGCACCTACGGTGTCGTGCGAGCTGCGAAGATGCGTGTTAGCACGGCGCTTGGCCGCCGATCCATGGTACGGATGAGGCCGGTTCCTACCTGAGCCTGCTCTGCTCGGTCAACGACGCGGTCAACGTTCTATCTTGCTCTACCTGGTCTTGCCTTAACGGTCGGCTTTCCTGACCTGCGTTGCCTTTCCAGGACGACGCTGGCTTTCCGGCCGCCAACAGACTACGGATCTGGCGGTCTTGCCTATCCTACGAGCCTGACCCCCGCCTTCCTCCAGAGGAAGCCGTCCGGCCACTCAGTGTCGTTACTACACTCCGCCTCATGAAGCCTCGCGTCGTCGAGTTCGACCCCGGGAAGCTCCATACGCTGCTGATCTCGGGACATCTTCCCCGGAATGGGCCTGTCTGGTGTCCGATCGCCCAGGCATGGACTGAAGGAGCTGCTCACCAGCGCGCGGCAGCCAGTAACCGCTGAAGGAGGTCATCATGACCCACGTATCAACCACCACCGCAGCGGTCGGCACACAATGAACGCCCCCGCCGCAATCACCATCACGCCGGTCCGCGTTGCCGACCTGCTCGCCGAGGGCGAGCGGATGCCGGTCTACGTGCACGTCATCGACCATCCCGATGCGCGCGTGCTGGTCGACACCGGCATGACGGAGCTGCACCCGGCGGTGGCCGACCTCGATCCCCGCCTC
>DASQWY010000554.1:0-3627 GCA_035640005.1 Actinomycetes bacterium | reverse complement strand
CGCGGCCCGCCAGCAGCACCGCCAGGCAGCCCGCCAGCAGCGGGACCGGCAGGATCGCGTAGGTGAACCGCCACCACAGCAACCAGCAGCCCACGCCCGCGGCGGTGACGCCGGCGGCGACCGCCAGCGCCGCCGGGTCGGCCGGCCGACCCGGGCGCCGCTCGCCAGGGCTCCCGACCAGCCTGCCGGCCAGGCGGCGCTGCTGGCGCGCTGCCGCCTCCCCCCGCCCCGCCAGGCCGAGCGCCAGGCCGGCGGCGGCCGCCGGCACCACCAGCAGCGCGTAGGCGAACCGCCGCCAGCTGCTCGCGCCGTAGGCGACCAGCCAGAAGCCGAGCAGCGTCCGCAGCCTCGCCATCGCGCCACCACCAGGGATCCGATCGGTCCGGGCGGACGCATGCTCGCGCCGGCCGCCCGCCCGCGGCATCGGGGATCGCCCTGGGATCCCCCTGAGCACCCTGAGCCGACGTGCCGCCGTAACGCCGGGCGGCGGCCTGGCGTTCCTCAGGAGTCCGACCCAGCGACGCGGGGGCCCGATGCCGATCCGATCGCCGTCCAGGCAAGCTCGGCGCATGGTCCGCGTGGCGCTGCCGCTGTTCGTGGTGTCCGCCGCCGTCGCCGCCGCCGTCGCCGGGATGGGATCCGAACCCGCCGCCGCCCCGTCCGCTCTCCGCGGTCGACCCGACCTCGTCGTGGAGCTGACCGTCGACCCCGCCGAGATCCCGCCCGCCGGCGGGGACGTCCAGGTGGCGGTCGTGGTCCGCAACCTGGGTTCCGGGCCGGCCACCGCGGTGGTGGTGACGCTGCGGCCGCCGCCCGGGAGCACCCCCGCCGCCGGTCCCGAGCGACCTCCTCCCCGCTGGCAGTGCGACCACACCGTGTGGAGGTGCGCGTACGGGACGCTGGCGGGCGGCGGCGAGGCCGAGACCCTGACCGTGCCGCTGCACCTGCCAGTGGGAAGCGCCGGCGACATCGCCACCGTCAGCGCAGCCGCGACCACTTCCGGCCACGAGACCTCCACGGACGACAACGCCGCCAGGGCCGAGGTCGCCTGGGTCGGGGTCGCCTCCGACGAGCGGAGCTGGTCGCTGCTGGCGCCCGCGCCGGCCTAGCGGTCGCGGCGCTCGATGGCGATCCCGTAGGTGCGGATCTTGCGGTAGATGGTGGCGCGGGACAGGCCCAGCATCGCGGCCGCCTGCGCGCGGTTGCCGCCGGCCTCGATGAGGGCGCGCGCGATCGCGTCCCGTTCCAGCGACTCCCACGGCGTCAGCACCCGGCGGCTGGTCGCGTGGCACTCCTCGGGGAGGTCCTCCAGCCGGATCCGTCCGCTGCGCCGGCGGGCCAGCGCCGCCCGCAGCGCCTGCTCTAGCTCGGCGACGTTCCCGGGCCAGTCGTTGCGCAGCAGCGTCTGCATCGCCTCCAGCTCGCAGTCCACCGCGGCGCCCGGCGCCAGCCGCTGCAGCAGCGCCGGCACCAGCTCCTGCACGTCGCCGATGCGGTGGCGCAGCGGCGGGACGGTCACCGACACCGGGAAGTGGCGCAGCAGCTGGTCCAGCTCGCCGCCGGCGACCGTGGCCGCCGCCAGGGTGGCGACCACCCACGGCCGCTCCTCGGCCTGCTCCAGGTCGTCGAGCAGCCCGGCCAGCGCCCGCACCGCCTCCTGGCCGAGCCGCTCCAGGCGGCGCAGCACGATCGTGTCGCCGGGTTCGTGCGCGCCCGCGCGCAGCTCGGCGGGTGGGCCGTCGGCGGGCTGCCACTCGGTGGCGTCCACCACCGACAGGCGCGCGTCCGGGAACGCCCGCCGGTGCGCCGCCCGCGCCAGCGCCAGCTTGCCGACGCCCTGCTCGCCGGCCAGCAGCAGCCAGGAACGGTCGCGGCAGGCGGCGTCGACCTCCCGGCACACCCGCACCCAGGCGGGGCTGCGCCCGGCCAGGCCGGGGAACGACGCCGGCCTGGCCGCGGGCGCGGCGGCCGCCTTGCTGTCGCGCTCGCCGGGGATGCTGATCTCCACGATCGTCCCGGCCATCCCGGAGGAGCTGGTCACCGGGCGGCAGCGCAGCCGGGCGAGCTGCCCCTGGGACAGCAGCACGTCGCCGGCCGTCTCCCGCCGCGAGCCGGTCAGCTCCACCGCCTTGTCGCGGATGATCACGTGGTCGTCGGGGTCCAGCAGGTGGGCCGCGCCGACGTTGGTGATGACCAGGTCGTCGCTGAGCGACAGCACCGGCGACCTGGTCCGGCGGCAGGCGACCAGGAACTCCTGCAGCAGGGCGCGCTCGCGCTCGCAGCTGAGCTCGAACAGCCGGCTCTCGATGTCGCGGGCGGCCTCCTGGACCAGCGCGCTCATCAGCAGGCTGGCGTCGGCCCGCCAGCAGGTGACGTCGATCACGCCCACGACCCTGCCGCTGAGCGGGTCGCGGATGGGCGCACCGGCGCACGACAGCGCCTGCAGCCGGTCCACGAAGTGCTCGTGGCCGAACACGTGCGAGGCGCGCTTCTCCTCCAGCGCCGTGCCGATGCCGTTGGTGCCGATGTACTTCTCCGCGTAGCTGAACCCGGGCGCCAGCAGCACCGAGTCCAGGTAGGAGTTCAGCGAGTGCTCGCCGGCCCGGCGGTCCAGCACCCACGCCTGCGCGTCGGTCAGGATCGCGGTCATCTTGGCGCCGCCCAGCTCGCGCTCCAGCCGGTCCAGCACCGGCCGGGCGGCGTCGACCAGCCGCTGGTTGACGTCCAGGTCGTCGCGGTACGGCGGCTCCACCCGGTCGGCGGTCACGCCAAAGAAGCGGGAGCGGCGCCAGGAGGTGAGGATCGACTCGCGCACGTCGCCGGTCGGGGCCTCCAGCTCGCTGGCGCTGGAGGTCAGGAACGCCTCGCGGGCGCGCGCCAGGCTCGCCGCCTGGTCTGAGACGCCGGCCGTCGGGACCCCTCCCTCGAACCGCGGTGGACACACGCCTCCACGCTCGTGCCGACATTCTACGCAGTTCGCTGAGCGGCGGTGTCTCAGATTGAGACGCCCCGCCGGCGGCGGGCGCGCCGGCGCCGCCCGGCGGCCAGCAGCGCGGCCGCCAGCACCCCGGCCCACACCAGCGCGAGCACCCCGGCCAGGGCGCGCGGGTAGTCGCCGGGCAGCACCGAGGCGTTGCCCGGCTGGGTGGCGCGTCCCACGCCGTACAGGACCGGCACGCTGGCCAGGGCGAGCACGCCGGAGACGACCAGCCCGGTCCGCAGCGGCCAGCGCCAGCCGTCCGGCAGCCGCCGCAGCGCCCGCCCGGCCAGGTGGACGGCGGGGGCCAGCAGCAGGTCGTGGGCCAGCAGCAGGCCGACCAGCCAGGCGGCCCACCGCGGCGGCACCGTCTTGGCCGCGTCCCGGAGCAGCCCGGCCAGGCCGAACAGGCCGACCCCGCCGCCGGCGGCCAGCCCCGCCCACCACCACCGCCCCGAAGGCCCCTCGGACCCCTCCGCCCTCACAGCACGGTCACCTCCCGCAGCCATTTGGTCTGCAGCACCCCCGGGTTGCCGGGGACGATCAGCCGCAGCGGCCAGCCGTGGTCGGGGTGGAGGGGGCCACCGTTCAGCTCCAGGGCCAGCAGCGTGTCGGGATGGCGCGCCTGTGCCGGGTCGAGCGTCGCGGTG
>DASQWY010000553.1:0-5486 GCA_035640005.1 Actinomycetes bacterium | reverse complement strand
CCGCCTGCACGGCGTGCGGACCAACCGGGAGCTGCTGGTCGGCGTGCTCCGCCACCCCGAGTTCCTGGCGGGCCGCACCGACACCGCCTTCCTGGACCGCCACCCGCCGGCCGCGCTGGCCGCCGGGCCAGGGCCGCAGGCCGAGCGCCTGCACGCGGCCGCGGCCGCCCTGGCCGGCCAGGCCGCCCGCCGGGCCGCCGCGCCGGTGCTGCGCGGCCTCCCCTCGGGCTGGCGCAACAACCCCTCGCAACCGCAGCAGGCGGCCTTCGAGGGTGCGCACGGCCGGCCGCTGGTCGCCTACCGCCTGCACCGGGACGGCCTGGAGCTGGAGGTCGACGGCCAGCCGTTGCCCGGCGCCCGCCTGTGGCGCTGCACCCCCGACGCCGTCGACCTGGAGGTCGGCGGGGTGCGGCGGCGGTTCGAGGTGCACCGGGTCGGCGAGGTCGCCTACGTGGACGGGCCGCTCGGCGCCAGCGAGCTGCGCGAGCTGCCCCGGTTCCCGGAACCCGAGCGTGTCGAGCTGGCGGGGTCGTTGGCGTCGCCGCTGCCGGGGATCGTGCGGCGGGTGGCGGCCCGGCCCGGCGAGCGGGTCGAGGCCGGCGCGCTGCTGGTCGTGGTCGAGGCGATGAAGGTCGAGCACCCGGTCGCCGCGCCCGCGGCGGGCCGGGTCCGCGAGGTGATGGTCGCCGAGGGCGAGGAGGTCGCCGCCGGCGCGCCGCTGGTCGCGCTCGAGGAGGACGGCGATGCCCGAGGCTGAGGCGGTCCGCTACCGGGTGGAGGGCAAGGTCGCCTGGCTGGTGATCGACCGGCCGGAGGCCCGCAACGCCATCAACCGGGCGGTCGGGGAGGGATTGTGGGACGGGTTCCGGCGCTTCGACGCCGACCCGGACGCGGCCGTGCTGGTGCTCACCGGCGCCGGCGACGCCGCCTTCTGCGCCGGCGCCGACCTGAAGGAGATGGCCGCCCTCGGCCTGACCGTGCCGCCGCGCGACCTGGCGCCGCACCTGGGGCACAACCTGCAGGTCGGCAAGCCGGTGATCGCGGCCGTCAACGGGGTCGCGCTCGGCGGCGGCTTCCTGCTGGCGCAGATGTGCGACCTGGTGGTGGCCGCCGAGCACGCCCGCTTCGGCATCACCGAGGCCCGCTGGGGCCGCGGCGCCCCCTGGGCGGCGCCGCTGCCGTGGCTGGTGCCGCCGCGGCTGGCCCTGGAGCTGCTGCTCACCGCCGAGCCGGTCGGCGCCCGCCGCGCCTACGAGCTGGGGCTGGTCAACGCGGTCGTCGCCGGCGAGCGGCTGCCGGCCGAGGCGGGCCGGCTGGCCACGACCGTGGCGGCCAACGCGCCGCTGTCGGTGCGGGCCGCCAAGGCGATGGTGTACGCCAGCGCGGGCCGGTCGCTGCGCGCCGCCGTGGACGAGGGCTGGCGGCTGTTCGAGCCCGTCTACCGCAGCCAGGACGCCCAGGAGGGCCCGCGCGCGTTCATCGAGCGGCGGCCGCCGGTGTGGAAGGGGCGCTAGCTGTGCCTGCAGCGCCCCTGCGGATCGCCAACTGCTCCGGCTTCTACGGCGACCGGCGCAGCGCCCCCCGCGAGCTGCTGGAGGGCGGCCCGCTGGACGTGCTCACCGGCGACTACCTGGCCGAGCTGACCATGCTGATCCTGTGGCGCTCCCGCGGCCGCGACCCGGCCAAGGGCTATGCGGCCGGCTTCCTGGCGCAGATGGAGGAGACCCTCGGCCTGGCGCTGGACCGGGGCGTGCGGGTGGTCGCCAACGCCGGCGGCCTCAACCCGGCCGGGCTGGCCGCCGAGCTGCGCGCCCTGGCCGGGCGGCTCGGCCTGGCGGCCAGGGTCGCCCACGTGGAGGGCGACGACCTGCTCGGCCGGCTCGGCGAGCTGCAGGCGGCCGGCCACGACCTCGCCAACGCCGACACCGGGGTGAGCCTGGCCGCCGCCGGGGTGGCGCCGGTCACCGCCAACGCCTACCTGGGCGGCTGGGGGATCGCCGCCGCCCTGGAGGCGGGCGCCGACGTGGTCGTCACCGGCCGGGTCGCCGACGCTTCCCTGGTGGTCGGCCCGGCCGCGTGGCATTTCGGCTGGGCCGCCGGCGACTGGGACCGGCTGGCCGGGGCGACCGTCGCCGGCCACGTGCTGGAGTGCGGCACCCAGGCGACCGGCGGCAACTACGCGTTCATGGACGAGCTGCCCGACCGGCGGCCGCCCGGCTTCCCGGTCGCCGAGGTCGACGCCGACGGGAGCGCGGTCATCACCAAGCAGCCCGGCAGCGGCGGGCTGGTCTCGGTCGGCACGGTCACCGCCCAGCTGCTCTACGAGATCGACGGGCCGGCCTACGCCAGCCCCGACGTGGTCGCCCGCTTCGACACCGTCCGGGTCGAGCAGGCCGGCCCGGACCGCGTGCGGCTGTCGGGGACCAGGGGCGCGCCCGCCCCAGCGCGCGCCAAGGTCGCCGTCAACTACCTCGGCGGCTTCCGCAACTCGATGACGTTCCTGCTGACCGGCCTGGACGTGGAGGCCAAGGCGGCGATGGCCAGCGCGGCGCTGCTGGAGCGGCTGGGCGGCCGGGGCCGCTTCCAGGAGCTCAGCGCCCGCCTGGTCGGCCGGCCGCGGCCGGACCCGGCGTGCCAGGAGGAGGCCGTCGCCGAGCTGGTCGTCACCGTCAAGGACCCGGACCCCGGCAGGGTCGGCCGCGCCTTCTCCAACGCCTGCGTCGAGCTGGCGCTGGCCAGCTACCCGGGCTGCACCCTGACCGGCCCGCCCGGCGACGCGACCCCCTACGGCGTGTACTGGCCGGCGCTGCTGCCCGCCGACCAGGTCCGGCAGGAGGTGGTCCTGTGGGACGGCACCCGCCTGCCGGTGCCCAGGCCCCCGGCCGGCGTGGCCGCCGAACCAGTGGAGGCGCCACCGTTCCGGGCCGACCCTCCGGGGGGCCCGACCCGGAGGGTGCCGCTGGGGCGGGCGTTCGGGGCGCGCTCCGGCGACAAGGGCGGCAACGCCAACCTCGGCGTGTGGGCAAGGAGCCCGGCCGCCTACGCCTGGCTGGCCGCCTTCCTGGACGTGGAGCGGTTCCGGGCGCTGCTGCCGGAGGCGCGGGACCTGCCGGTTCGCCGCCACCAGCTGCCCAACCTGCTGGCGCTGAACTTCGTGGTCGAAGGGCTGCTCGGCGAGGGGGTGTCGTCCTCGACCCGGGTCGACCCCCAGGCCAAGGGCCTCGGCGAGTACCTGCGGGCCAAGCTGGTCGACCTGCCGGTCGCCCTGCTGTCCTGAGGAGGACGGGATGGACTTCCAGGAGACGACCGAGCAGACCATGCTCCGCGAGGCGGTCGCCAAGCTCGCCGCCGACTTCGGCCACGGGTACTTCGCGGCCAAGGCCAGGGCCGGGGAGCCCAGCAGCGAGCTGTGGCGGGCGGTCGCGCGGGCCGGCTACGCCGGCGTGAACCTGCCGGAGGCCTACGGCGGCGGCGGCATGGGCATCGCCGAGCTGGCGATCGTCACCGAGGAGCTGGCCACCGCCGGCTGCCCGCTGATGCTGCTGATGGTGTCACCGGCGATCTGCGGCACGCTGCTGGCCCGCTTCGGCACCGACGCGCAGCGCGACCGCTGGCTGCCCGGCCTGGCCGCCGGCGAGCTGAAGATGGTGTTCGCCATCACCGAGCCGGACGCCGGCTCCAACACCCACCGGCTGGCCACCGTGGCCAGCCGCGACGGCGACGGCTGGCGGATCAAGGGCACCAAGTACTACATCTCCGGGGTCGACGAGGCCGACGCGGTGCTGGTCGTGACCAGGACCGGGATGGAGGAGGGCAGCGGCAGGGGCCGGCTGTCGCTGTTCATCGTCGACACCGACGCGCCCGGCCTGGAACGGCGCCACATCCCCTTGGAGATGTCCGCCCCCGAGAAGCAGTTCTTCCTGTACCTCGACGACGTGCCGGTCGGCGACGAGCGGCTGCTCGGCACCGAGGGCGACGGGCTGCGCCAGGTGTTCCACGGGCTCAACCCCGAGCGGATCATCGGCGCCGCCGGCGCCAACGGGATCGCCCGCTACGCGCTCGCCAAGGCGGCCGCCTACGCCAGCCAGCGCCGGGTCTGGGACGCGCCGATCGGCGCGCACCAGGGGCTCGCCCACCCGCTGGCCGCCGCCAAGGTCGAGGTCGAGCTGGCCCGGCTGATGACCCAGAAGGCGGCCTGGGCGACCGACCAGGGCGTCGCTGGCGCCGGCGAGGCGGCCAACATGGCCAAGTACGCCGCCGCCGAGGCCGCCCTGCACGCCATCGACGCGGCCATCCAGGTCCACGGCGGCAACGGCTTCGCGGCCGAGTACGGCGTCGCCGGCCTGTGGTGGATGGCCAGGGTGCTGCGCACCGCCCCGGTCAGCCGCGAGATGATCCTCAACTACGTGGCCGAGCGGAGCCTGCGGCTGCCGCGCTCGTACTGACGCGCACGGCGAACAGGCGGGTCTCGCCGGCGATGCCCCTGAGGGGGTGGCTGCCGCGGTCCTCCAGCGGGATGTCGGAGCCGGCGACCAGCTCCTGCACGGTGCGGGTCACCAGCACCTGGCCGGCGCCGGCCGCCGCCATCACCCGCGCGGCGACGTGCACGGCGATCCCGCCGACGTCGCCGCCGCGGAACTGCACCTCGCCGGTGTGCAGCCCCGCCCGCACCTCCACACCGTCCTCCCGCAGCCGCTCGCGCAGGGCGAGCGCGCAGCGGATCCCGCGGCCGGGGCCGTCGAAGGTGGCGAGGATGCCGTCGCCGGTGGTCTTCACCAGCCGGCCGCCGAACGCCTCCACGGTCGCGCGCGCCCGCCGGTCGTGCCGGTCCAGCAGCTGGCTCCAGCGGCGGTCGCCGTGGGCCCGCGCCCGCCCGGTCGAGTCGACGATGTCGGTGAACAGCACGGTCGCCAGCATCCGCCCGGTCGGGGCGGGCGGGCTGGCGGCGGGCGGGCCCATCGCCCACACCACCGAGGCGTGGATGGCCAGCGGCAGGCCGAAGACCACTGGCGGCCACACGAACCAGTAGTCGGGGGTCCGCCCCGCCAGCGTCCAGAGGACCAGCCCGAGCGCGCACACCACCGCGTACAGGGCGGCGTGGAGCAGCAGCAGGCGCTGCCGCCAGGGGCGCGGCCGGGCCCATTCGCGCAGCATCTCGTCCATGCCGGCGATTGTAGGAACCGGCCGGCCGCGGATCCCTGGTGCTATCCCGAGGACCGCCCTCAGGGCAGCGGGCGGGTCGGCGCGGTCGGCGACGGGCCGGCGGGCGGCGGGCCGGGCGGGGGCTCCGGCGGCGCCGGCGGCGGCGGGGCGCCGAGGTCCTGGAGGATGCGCAGGTACTCCTCGCGGGACAGCTCGCCCCGGGCGTACCGGGCCCTGGCGATGTCGAGCGCCGCGTCGGGCCGGGGGCCCGCCCAGGGCGGCGGGCCCGCCCACTGGGGGCCGCCGGCGCCCGGCACGGCCGGCGGGCGGCGCAGCAGCAGCAG
>DASQWY010000552.1:0-7217 GCA_035640005.1 Actinomycetes bacterium | reverse complement strand
GAAGTCGGTGGTGACCCTGCCGCCGGTCCCGAAGGTGCCGTCCGGGCGGCCGGCGGCCGTGAAGCGAGCCAGGGCGAAATCGCCGGTGGCGGCATCGCCGGTGAAGGTGAACCCGGCCGCCACCAGCTTGCCGCCCTGGATCACCAGGGCCCGAGCCTCGTCGAAGGCGCCGGCGATGTCGATGGTGGCCCTGCCCCCAATCCCGAAGCTGAGATCGGGGGTCCCGTTGCGGTTGTACCGGGCGATGGCGAAGTCCAGGTCGGTGCCGAAGCTGGCGGACCCGGCCGCCACCAGCTTGCCGTCGGCCTGCACGACCAGCGCGTGGGCCGCGTCGGCGCCGCCGGCGAAGTCGGTGGTGACCCTGCCGTGGTCGCCGAAGCTCCGGTCGACGGCACCGTTCGGCCAGTAGCGGACGAGCGCGAAGTCCTGGCCGGCTGCGCCGCTGGTGAGTCCGGCCGCCACCAGCTTGCCGTCGGCCTGCACCGCCAGCGCCGTCGCCTGGTCACCGGCGCCCCCGGCGATGTCGGTGGTGACCCTGCCGTGGTTGCCGAAGGTCGGGTCGAGGGTGCCGTTCGTCCGGTACCTGGTCAGGGCGAAGTCGGTGGTCGCACCGGTGACCGCGAACCCGGCGGCCACCACCTTGCCGTTCTGCAGGACCGCGGCGCTGGCGCCCGCATCGCCGGCGAAGCTGGTGGTCGTCTTGCCACCGGTGCCGAAGCCGGGATCCAGGCGGCCCGGGTCGGCCGCTGCCGGGCCCGCGGCCGCGAGCTGCCCGCCGAGGAGAGCGGTGGTGGCGAGCAACCAGTTGAGCGCTCGACGCATGCTGGGCTCCATTTCCGCGCGGAGGAAGGTCCGAAGCATGGCAAGTACGACATGGTCGGTGTTCGCGCGCCACCGGCACCTACCGCATCGTGGGTCACGCCGATTGCCTAGGGCAGGATGCCAACCCGCAGGCCGACCCGACACTCCCGAGATAGAGTGATCATCCGCCCTTGCTGTAGGCGTCATGGTAGTTCCACCATCCGTACGGCCGGGTTTGCGGGTAACCCTCCGGCGAGTCCTCCCATTCCTCCTGGCGGCCGAGCGCGGTGACGTCGAGGTAGTTCCACGTGTTCCCCATCTGCTCGTCGCCGCGGGCGTTGATGAAGTAGGTGCGGAAGATCCGGTCGCCCTCGCGGATAAACGCGTTGGTGCCGTGCCACTCGTCGACGCCGAAGTCCTTGTCGAAGTCGTCGGTGATCGTGTACCAGGGGATGTGCTCCCATCCGTGGCGCTCCTTCAGGCCCTGGATCTCGGCCTGGGGGGCGCGCGAGGCGAACGCGAGCGTCGTGTTCCGCGCGTTCAGGTGGGCGGGGTGCGCGACCTGGTCGGCGACGAACGAGCAGCCCACGCACGCCCGCTCCGGATACGAGCCGCCCTCCGCGTACGTGGTGACCTCGGGCCCGTAGAAGGCGCGGTAGACGATCAGCTGACGGCGGCCATCGAAGAGGTCGAGCAGGCTCGCCATGCCGTCGGGCCCGTCGAACTGGTACGCCTTGTCCACGGCCAGCCATGGCATCCGCCGACGCTCGGCGGCGAGCGCGTCACGGGCGCGGGTCAGCTCCTTTTCCTTCTCGAGCAGTTCCTGGCGCGCAGCTTCCCACTCCTGTGGCGACACGATCGGGGGTGTCTTCATGCGGACTCCTCTCAAGACTTGGGGCCGGTGGGGCGTCCGTTGGTCCGCTCATGTGACTCGTGCAGCATCGCATGCCGGTGTAACAGCTTCGACGTGACGGCGAGACAGGTGGACTTCCTACCCCGGCCGCTGGTCCTGTGCCCTTTCAGGCGTGGCGGCGGGCGGTGTAGAGCCGCGGCGTTCCTGGAACGCCCTTCAGCTCGACCGGCCCGATCTCGGTGAACCTCACCGGCCCTCCGTCTGCGGCGTCGACGACCTCCTGGCTGACCAGCACCTCGCCAGGCCTGGCGTACTCGGCGATCCTCGCCGCCAGGTTCACGGTCCGGCCGAAGTAGTCACCCTCCTGGAACACCACCGGCCCCGCGTGGATCCCCACGTGCGCCGGTGGAAGGCCGTGGCTCCCGATCACCTCTGCCATCTCGAGGGCGGCCGGCACGGCATCTGCCGGCTCCCGGAAGTAGAACATCACCCCGTCGCCGAGCCACTTCACCGGCGTCCCCCTGTGCTCCTGGGCGCACCGCCGGACCAGGGTGGCCAGCCGCGCCGCCAGGTTCGCGGCGGCCTCGTCCCCCTGCTCCTCGGTCAGCCGCGTGTACCCGGTGAGGTCGAGGAAGCACATTGCCGGCGGACTGTCCAACCGGCGGTACAGGCCCTTCGCTTCCAGCGCGCCCTCGACGTGCTCGACGAACACCTGGCTCCAGGCGTGCTCCTGCTGCCCGTGGTAGATGGCGAGGAAGGCCTGGTCGATGAGGGGGCTCATCTGGGAGCCGAGGTCGGCCTGGGCCTGCAGCATCTCGCCCTCCGTCATGCCCGACTCCAGCAGCGCCATCTCGACCTCGCTGTTCCACCAGGCAGCCTCCGTCTCGGCGATCCGGCGCAGGCTGTCCCCGTAGACCCGCAGCCACCGCTCGATGATGACGGGGCGGAACCCCTTGGAGAGCTGCAGCTGGATCAGCGGCACGACCGACAGCTCGTTGTGGTGGACGTGGTCCTGCGGCCGTGGTTCCGCGAAGCCGACGGCCTCGCGGACCACCATCAGCAGCTCGAGCGGGATCCCAGTCCGCGCGCTCAGCTGCTGGAAGGTCGTGCCGCTGAGCCCGGCGAACCGATCGTATGCGCCCACATCCAGGAAGGAGAACGAGAGGACTCCATCCCGGACAGCGGAGGCCAGTCCCTCCAGCGGCACGCCGGCCCGCTCCAGGCTCTGCAGCCAACGCGCCCTGAGCGCGTCACCCGGCGAGAACGCATCTCCCACAGCTGGCGTCAGGACCCCGAGCTCGACTAACCGGTCGACGTAGTCCGGGTCGACCCCAGCTCGCTGGGCGACCTCCTGCCTGGTGTATCCGCTCACGCCTTCGCCAGCATAGCCTCGTGCGTACTACGGTCCCGAGCCACCGTGGGTGCGGTAGCGGAGGTACACCACGCCGTTGCCGAACCGGCGCTCGTCCAGCAACTCCAGCTGGAGCCGGACCCGGCCAGGGAGGAAGTGCTTGCCCCCGCCCACCACGACGGGCACGACGAACAGGTGGTACTCGTCCACCAGCCCGGCGGTGATCGCCTGGGAGCCGAGGGCAGGACCGCCAACGGTGAGGTCACGTCCAGTTGCTGCCTTCAGTTGCCGGACCGCTTCAGGGTCGAAGTCCCGTTCGATCCGCGTCCTGGTGGTCGCGGCCGCCTGCAGCGTCCTTGAGTACACGACCTTGTCGGCCGCCTGCCAGAGCTCCGCGAACTCCCGCGCGGCGGGCGACTGGGCCGCAGCGGCGGGGTCGGTCTCCCAGCCGGCCATCAGCTCGTACATCCGGCGTCCGTACAGGTAGGTGCCGACCGACCGCTCCAGGTCGTTGACGAAGGAGAACACCTCCTCCTCTGGTGCCGCCCAGTCGAACTTGCCGTCCTCGTCGGCGACGTAGCCGTCGAGCGACGCGATCGACGCGTAGATCAGCTTGGCCATGGCGAGCCTTCCTCAAGCTTTGGAGCAGCGCGACAGTCCGTCAGCACCGTACCCCGCGGCTGTGTCACTGCCATGCGGCGGCCGGAGGGGGGAGCGATGGTGGGCGGTTGACCGGAGGCGCCGGTTGACTGCTCGTGCTGTGGGCGCTCGTGGAGCCGTTGCTGCCGACGCCGCCTCGGCCACCGTACGGGGTCGGCACCGCACTCTCCCGGGTCGCAACCGCTTCGCAGCGATCGTGTTTATGGCCCGCACCTCCACTCCCTGGCGGCTACTGCCTGCCAGGGAGCTTGGTTGCGGCTCCCCGGCGACCTGCTGGCGGCGCCTGGCCGAGTGGGCCCAGGCCGGCGGGTTCGACCAGCTTCATCTGAAGGTGCTGGACCGGTTGGGCGAGCAGGGCCGGCTGGACTAGTCGCGCGAGCGTGGACTCGGTCAGCGTGCGCGCCAAGCGTGGGGGGACCACGTTGGCGCAAATCCGGTCGATCGTGGCAAGCCAGGTCCAAGATTCACCTGATCTGCGAGGGCCGCGGGCTGCCGCTGACCGCCCTGGTCACCGCCGCCAACGTCCCCCGATGTGACCATGTTGCAAGGCGTGGTCGACGACCTCCCACCGGTACGCACGCCGTCGGGCGGCGGCGCACCCGGCCCGGCAAGGTCGACGCCGACAAGGGCTACGACAGTGCCGGCAACCGGGCTTCGCTGCGGCGTCGTGGGACTACAGCGCGGATCGCCCGGCGAGGGATGGAGTCGTCGACCCGGCTGGGACGGCATCGCTGGCGGGTGGAGCGCGCACTGTCGTGGCTGAACTGCTGGCGGCGGCTGGCGGTGCGCTGGGATCGGGGCTCGGAGCGGTTCTTCGCCTTTCTGCTGCTGGCGTGTGCCCTCGTTTGCTTCAACCGACTCTGGCCAGTCACAAGGGCGGCACAACGCCGAACGGATCGTTTTGTCGCGCCGCGGCCATATCGTGTGACCGCAGTGCGGTCGTGCGCGTCAGAAAGGACATCCATGAGCGTCAGGAGGGTCGTGCCCAACATCGCCTCCGACAAGCTGGATGCGTGCCGCGACTTCTACGCCGGCCTGGTTGGCTTCCAGGTCGCCATGGACATGGGCTGGATCATGACGTTCGTGTCGCCGAGCAATCCCACCGCCCAGGTCAGCGTCGTGCGCCAGGATGCGACGGCGCCAGTCGTCCCGCAGGTCACCGTCGAGGTCGCCGACGTCGACGCCGTCCACGGCGAGGCCGTGCGGCGTGGCCTTGAGATCGTGTATCCGCTGACCGACGAGCCATGGGGCGTGCGGCGCTTCTTCCTCAAGGACCCAAACGGGGTGGTGGTGAACGTGGCCAGTCACCGTGGCGACGCCGCGACTGCCTGATGGCGGAGGCAGTGCCCCTCTAGCAAGGCGGATCAACGACTTAGACGTCGTTTCGCTCCCTTCGAGGGGGTCTGGCATGATCCCCTGCCATGACGACCCTCGATGACCACCTCGTGCCAGACAAGCTGTGGGCGATCGTTGCGCCCTTGCTGCTGCCGCCGCCCTCGCCCGCCCTACGGCGGCCGGTACCGCACCATCTCCGACCGGGCCTGCTTCGCCGCGATCGTCTATATGGCCCGCACCTCCACTCCCTGGGGCCGCGCGACCAGCTCGCTTTACGCTCGGCTCATCATTTCTCGGGGAGAGCGATGTTCCATCGGTGCATCATCTAGCCATTGAGAGGTGCTGGGCATTCTTCTAACCGGTCTGGGCTGCTGGTTTGGTGTGAAGCCTCCCGCCGGAATCGAACCGGCGACCACATCCTTACCATGAATATTGCGCCCACCGCTGTGCGGACCGGCGTTCCGCAGCTCGCCGCCGACCGTAGGCGGCCAGGTGATGTGCTCTACGCTGGCCAGTTGCCGGGACTGGGCCTACGAATCGGGGTCGGCGGGGATCTCGCCCTCGAGCGTGATCCCGTCTCCCGTGATAGTGAACTCCTGGGCTTGGGGTTGGTGCAGGCTGGCCCGTGTCTTGACCACGGTCAGCGTGCGGCCGATGCCGGTGGGCTGGCGCAGGTACAGTACCGGCACCCCTCACTCAACGCGTGACTGGCTGGGGCTTGGGATCGAACTGTCGGCCGTGGCCGGGCAGACGCACCGACCGGTCGGGCGAACGTGACCTGTCGGATGGCCGAGGGCGTTACCGTGTGCCCTGGGACTCGGCCAGCCGCCGCATCCAATAGCGGAACCAGTCCGGCCCGTAGGGCACGTAGCAGCGTACCTCGACACCGCGGTGGACGAGGTCACGGGCGTCCTGCTGCCGGACCCCGAGGAGCATCTCGACCGGCGAGGGGCCGAGCGCCAGCAGCAGCGCCTCCCGGAGCACCGGGTCGTGGGTGGCCAACGAGAACGCCGCGCCCGCCTCCCGCAGCTGATGGGCCAGGCGCAGGTAGGCGACGTCGGTCGCCTCGCCCCACGGATAGGCCAGTCCCGCTGGCTCCACGTAGGCCCCCTTGACCAGGCGGACCGGGACGCCGGCCGCGGCGAGCCGGGCGACGTCGTGGGGGCTGCGGCGCAGGTTGGCCTGCACGGTCGCCACCAGCGGCGCCCCCTCGGCCGCCAGGGCCGTCACGATCTCAAGGATCGGGTCGGTGCGGCTGGTGTCCTCGGCGCCGACCTGAATGCGCCGTCCCGCAGGGAGCGCCTCCACGATCGTGGCCAGGTGCCGCCGGCAGGCGTCCACCGAGACGTCCAGGCCAATGTGGGACAGGTCGATCGCCAGCCAGATGTTCTCGACCTGCGCCAGGGTCTTGGCCAGGTGTACGTAGTCGGCGGTGGCCCGCTCGGCGGTGGCGGGGTCGGCGACGAGCTCCCCGAAGAAGTCCACGCTGGCCGCGATGCCCTGATCGCGGAGGCCGGCGATGACCTGGAGCATGTCCTGGATGGTCTCGCCAGCGACGTAGCGGCGGGCCGCGGTATAGGCACGCCGCTCCAGGGTCGGGGATCGACGCACCTGTCGTTCCAGGCGCTGGTTGGTGACGAGCTGGAATAGCAGCCGCCGGCGCAACGTCGCCATGCACCCCTCCTGGACGCGGAACGATCAGATCCCGCCAAACCTACGGCCGATGCCCCGCGGTTCACAGTGCGGTGAGACGACAACGCCTTCTCCAGGATCACCACGCACAACACGGCCCTGATCCCGGCGCCGGCATAACATCGAGAAGGCGATGCTGCTAGCGTCGATGATCGCCTCGGTTGTTGCCTACTTCGAGTTCGGCCCGTCCTGTCAAGGGATACTTACCAGCGTTGTTTCGCCGCTGTGCGGAGGAATCAGTCCCACTGAGACCTCGCGAACCGGTCAACAGGCTCTGATGGTGACGTGGCGCTGGTCAGGGCTGGTGTGGCGGGCGCAGGAGGAGTTGAACCTCCGGCCTCTTCCGTGTCAGCAAACGGCGGGGAAGCGCTGTGCGGAACCCCGTTCCCCAGGTCACCGCCGACCGTGGAGGCCGAAGTTATGCGTTCTCTTGCCCTGCTTCCGAGGATCGGCCGCCAACTCCCTGGTGGTGATCCATCCGGACCACTGAGCCGGATCTCGGTCCAGCCGCCGAGGGCACGCGGC
>DASQWY010000551.1:0-2688 GCA_035640005.1 Actinomycetes bacterium | reverse complement strand
GGGTTTCGGGTGTGGTGGCGGCGCCTGCACGAGGGCTCCGAGGAGCACCTGGACAACACCCACCTGATGCGCATGGCCGGCCGGTTCAGCCGCCGGGTCCGCGCCTTTGCCACGGCCAACCAGATCCCGGTCATCGACTGTGGCCGCGGGGAGCGCAAGCACCGCATCGCCGAGGAGTACCTGGCCACCCACACGGTGGGCGCGGGGGTGTTCTTGATCCTGGTCGCGCGCGCTGCCGCCACCGTCTGGGAGGTCAAACGCTCGGCCAGCGGGGTGATCGCCGACATCGCCAAGAAGACCGCCTTCGTCAACCACTACTCGTTTCACATCATGGACCCCGACTGGGGGCACCTCACCATCAAGATGTCGGGGCATCCGCCGTTCGGCGCCCAGGTCATCCTCAACGGGCACGAGTGGGTCGCCTGCCAGGCGCAGACCGCCGGGATCGGGTACACCAAGGAGGGCAACTGCTTCACCGCAGTGGCCGACCCGCAGGCCCTGGCGCAGGTCGCAGACACCTTGTCGCAGCACGCGACGATAGGGCGCCTGCGCCAGGTCTGCGAGCGCTGGATCTACACGGCCTGCCTATGCTTTGGCCTGGACGCTCATGAGCAGGCCCGCAGCGGCTTCGGCTACCAGTACTCGGTCTACCAGCTCGAGTACAGCCGCAACCTGCTGTTTGGGTCCGGCGCCCAGATGGACCGCGTGTTCAACACACTGGTCGACCGGACCCGGGGCCGGCTGGACGTGCCAACCCTGCGGACCCTGTTTGGCGCCAAGCAACGCCCGCGCCGGGACGCCGGCGCCGACCTGTCGCCCCGACTGGCGGTCGTGATCGAGACCCCTCGGTGGGACCTGACCTGGTTCAAGGTCGCCTTCGGGCTGCTGAGCTTGAAGGCCTACACCAAAGGCGAACACGTGCTGCGGGTTGAGGCGACCGTGCACAACACCAAACAGCTGGGCTGCGGCCGCACGCTCGAGCGGTTCCCCCAGATCGTCACCCGCCTGGCGGGCATGACCCAGCGGTTCTGCACCACCCTGGACTGCGTCACCACCGCCTACCTGCCCGACGGCACCCTCGACCAGCTGCCGCTGCCCGCCCGCATCGGCCGCACCCGCATCGGCGGTATCGACCTCAACAAGCCACGGATGCGGGCCGCGCTGGCAGCGGTCCTGGCGCTTTCGGCCGCACCCGACGGCTTCACCGTCGCCGACCTGGCCGCCAAGATCCAGCAGATGGGCGGCCAGACCGGCTACACCATCCGCCAGGCCGCCTACGACCTGCGCAAACTCCGCGGCAAGGACCTGCTGGTCAAACCCGGCCGGTCACGCCGCTACCAGGTCCCGCCACCGGCCGCCCGCACCATCGCCGGCCTGCTGGCCCTCCGCGACCAGGTCATCGGCCCCATCCTGGCCGGCGTCCGCAGCCCCCGACTGGGCCGCAAACCCGCCCACTGGACCGCCATCGACCGCGACTACGAGACCCTGCGCATCGGCATGCAGGCCCTCTTCGCCGACCTCGGCATCACCACCAGCGCCGCAGCATAGACAACATTTTGTCGATCCGGATTCCTCAAGCGCCTAGACGATTGATTCCAAGGGGTCAGTGGTCATAGGCGATCAGCGACCGCAGGGTCGCCTGGCCGGTCTTGTCGTTGTGCCAGATCGCGGCGGTCAGGGCGAGGATGCGCTGCAAGACCCGAACGGCGACTCCCACAGGGGTCCGGCCTCCATGCCGTTCCAGGTCCAGTTGGCCCTTGAAGGTCTGGTTGACCGACTCGATCAGCTGCCGCAGCGGCTTGAACAGCTGCCCACCAGCCCGGGCGGCCTCGCCCTTGCGGGCCGGCCGCAACAGGCGCAGGCCCAACCCTGAAAGCAGCCGCTCGAACTCGCTGCCGTAGTAGTTCTTGTCGGCCAGCAGCACCTGCCCCGGCCGCTCGGCCAGCAACTGCGGCTCGACGGCCAGGATGTCCAGCAACACCTCCCGCTCCACGGCCTTGGCACCGGTCAGCGCGAACGCGACCGGCAGGCCGTGCAGCGTGCACACCAGGTGCAGCCGCAGCCCCCAAAAGTAGCGCGAATGGCTGGCGCAATAGCCATAGGTCGCCCACCCGACCAGCTCGGATCGCTTGGCAGTGTCGCGGGAACGGCCGCACTCCACCGGGGTGGAGTCCACCACCCACACGTCGTCTGTCCACAACGCGGTATCGGTGGCCATCGCCCGGATGGTGTGGCGGATCAGTTCGGCGGTGCGGCGCAGGCGCTTGTTGTAGCCGGACTGGCCGGGCAGGTAGGGAAACAGGTGGCGCAGGTGCCGGCCGGCATATCGCAGCCAGCGGGCCTCGGAGACAAACCCCAGCAGGGCCTGCATGACGGCGAGGGTGACCAGTTCGGCATCGGTGAGCTTGGGCGTGATACCCACTCGTGGGCGCCATGGTGCCAGTTGTGGCGTGGTCTTCAGCAGGTCGTCCACGGTGACGTACAGTGCAGTGGCGAGGGTGTCCAGGTCGGCGTCCACCGGGCCTCCAGGCTCGACGTTGGGTCTCAACGCCGATCATGGACACCCTCCTGTCATCCCGCATCTCAGCAGCCACCCCTTGGAATCAATCATCTAGGCCGCCGGCCCAGGACCATCCTTGCCGGCCCTGCTGGCAGCCCACCGTGGACCACCAGTCCCGGGCAGATCGC
>DASQWY010000550.1:0-4228 GCA_035640005.1 Actinomycetes bacterium | reverse complement strand
AGGTGATCACCGTCTCGGCGCTGGCCGACTTCAACGGCCAGCCCGGCGGCGGCGCGGCCCCCACCTGCCGGGCCGACCAGGACGACACCTTCGCCGACTTCTCCAACTTCGGCTCGGACGTCGACCTGATCGCGCCGGGGGTGTGCATCCGCTCCACCTACCGGGGCTCGACCTACGCGACCCTGAGCGGCACGTCCATGGCCAGCCCGCACGTGGCCGGCGCGGCCGCCCTCTACAAGTCGACCCACCCGTCGGCCACCCCCACCCAGGTCAAGAGCGCTCTGCAGGCGGCGGGCAACCTGAACTGGAACAACAGCGACGACGGCGACGCCACCAAGGAGCGGCTGCTGAACGTCAGCACGTTCTGAGCAGCGCCGCCGCCGGCACCCGGCCAGCGGATAGGCTGGGCCTCCCAGCGGCGAGCGAGAGGAGCCGGCGGCCGTGCCTGACGAGCTCGGCGAGGGCGGCGGGCACGGCCACGCCGGCGAGGACCCGGGGACGGACGCCTGGGGCACCAGCCGCCGCTCGCGGCTGTTCCCCGGCCCGTTCCTGGTCCACGCCGACCTGCACAACCACACCCGCCTGTCCGACGGGCGCGGCGACCCGGCGCGGGCGTTCGCCTCCATGCGCGCGGCCGGCCTGGACGTGGCCGCCATCACCGACCACTCCCGCTGGGCCGGGCTCTTCCTCGGCCTGCCGCTGGCGCCGCCCTGGACCGGCATCGACCGCCGCGCCTGGGCGCGCACGGCGGCGCTGGCCGACCAGGCCGACGAGCCGGGCCGGTTCGTGGCCCTGCGCGGCTTCGAGTGGTCGCACGGCTCTCAAGGGCACGTCAGCGTGTGGGCCAGCCGGCGCTGGACCGAACCGCTGCGCACCTTCGGCCCGGGCATGGCGCCGCTGTGGCGCTGGCTGGAGGGGGCCGGCGCCGACGGCCTGGTCGGCTTCAACCACCCCGGCATGGGCGGGCGGCGCCGCTTCGGCCGCTTCGGCTACCGGCCGGCGATGGCCGAGCGGCTGGTCAGCATGGAAATCTTCAACAAGACCCTTGACTATCTGTTCCAGGGCACCGACCGGCGCGAGCCGTCGCCGCTGCTGCAGTGCCTGGACGCCGGCTGGCGGGTGGGGCTGCTCGGCGTGACCGACGAGCACGGCGACGACTGGGGCGTCCCCGAGGGCAAGGGCCGCGCCGGCCTCTACGTCCACGAGCTGAGCCGGGCGGGGGTGCTGGAGGCGCTGGCCGCCCGCCGGGTGTTCGCCAGCCGCGCCAAGGGGCTGCGCCTGGACGCGGCGGTGGAGGGCGTGCGCATGGGCGGCGCCGTGCACCTGGAGCGGGTGCGGCCGCTACGGGTCGAGGTCGACCTGGACCGCGGCCCGGCCTGGCCGGGCCGCCCGCTCAGCGTGCAGGTGCTGCGGCCGGGAGCCGGCATGCCGACCCTGGCCGCGGCCGTTGAGGTCGTCCCCGGCGGGCCGGGCGGGCCGGCCGCCTTCGAGGTGGAGGTGGACCCGGCCGCCGGCGACTGGCTGGTGCTGCGGGTCTCCGACCCGGCCGGACCGGCCGACCCGCGCGCCCGCGGCCCCTGGGCGGAGCTTGGCTACGGCCTGGCCTACTCGAGCCCGTTCTGGCTGCGGCCCTGAGCGGGCCGGCGCCGCAGGCGGTGGACGGTGACGCCCGGCACGCGCCGGTCGGTGGTGGAGAAGCACTCGAAGGCGGCCGCCGCGGCCGCCAGGAAGCCGGCGGTGTGGGGCCGCCCGGGGTCGGCCACCCACGCCTGCCGGCCGGGCGCGAGCAGCCGCGGCAGCAGGTCGAGCAGCAGGTCGGCGTTGCGCCGCTCGTACAGCACGTCGGCGGCGAGCACCAGGTCCCAGGGCCCGCGCGCCAGCAGCGGCGCCGGCTCGGCCCAGCTGCACACCGCCGTGCTCAGCCTGGCGCGGTTGCGGGCGGCGTTGGCGGCGGCGAAGGCGATCGCCTCGGCCGACCAGTCGGTGGCCAGCACCCGGGCGGCGCCCGCCAGCGCGGCGGTGATGGCGGGCAGGCCGAGGCCGCAGCCGAGCTCCAGCACCGCCAGGCCCTCGGGCGGGCCGGCGGCGACCGCCCTGGCCAACGCCAGCCCGCTCGGCCACAGCTGCGCCCAGTAGGGCAGGTACTCGTCGCGCTGGAAGGCCCCGTCGTCCAGCAGGGCGTCACCGTCGCGGGGACGGACCAGCCGCAGCAGGCGGCCGCCGACCGCCAGGGTCTCCTCGACCGGGTCGGTGAAGGCGGCGGCCAGCAGCGGCCGGGCGGGCTGTCGCATCCCCGCGAGCCTAGCGTGCCGCGGCAACCACCCGCCGAACCGGCAGAGTCCCGGCGATCCGTTGACAACCGGCAGATTGGGGTGTGTGAATCGAACCCCGCCGCAGCCGGCCCTGGAGGTCGCCATGAGGTTCCTGCCGCGCCGGTTCGCCGCCGCCGCCGCCGTCCTGCTCGCGCTGCTCGCCGGCCTGTCGGCCGGGGCCGCGCCGGCGCAGGCCGCGCCGCCGCGGCAGCTGACCGTGGCCACCTACAACCTCTACCTGGGCGCCGACCTGACGCCGCTGTTCGGCGCGACCAGCCAGGAGGACCTGGTCCGGCGGGCCGGGGAGGTCTACGCCCACGTGGTCAAGACCGACTTCCCGTCGCGGGCGCAGGCGATCGCGGCGCTGCTGGCCGGGCGCCGCCCAGACCTGGTCGGCCTGCAGGAGGTGGCGCTGTGGGAGACCGGCCCGATCGGCGGCCCGCTCACCCCCTCCTACGACTTCCTGCGGCTGCTGCTGGACGCCCTGGCCGCCCGCGGGCTGGCCTACCGGCCGGTGGCGGTCAACGCCAACTTCAACGGCGAGCTGCCGATCGGCCCCACCACCATGGCCAGCTTCACCGACCGCGACGTCATCCTGGTGCGGGCGGGCGCGCGCCTGGCGGCCCGCCACCCGCAGTCGCACCGGTTCGTCGGCGAGCTGGTGATCCCCACCGCCATCCCCGGGCTGTCGTTCGCCGTGCCACGCGGCTGGTCTGCGGTTGACGTGACCGCCGGCCGGCGCAGCTTCCGCTTCGCCAACACCCACCTGGAGGCGTTCAGCGCCAGCGTGCGCGCCCAGCAGGCGGCGGAGCTGGCGGGCGCCCTGCTCGGCTCCCGCCTCCCGGTGGTGCTGACCGGCGACCTGAACTCGACCCCGGACGACAGCGGCGGCGCCTCCGGGACGTTCACCCGCGCCGGCTTCGGCGACGCCTGGGCGGTCGCCGAGGGGCCGGATGGCGGCTTCACCTCCGGCCAGGCTCCCGACCTCGACAACGTCCCCTCGCAGATCGACCACCGCATCGACTACGTGCTCTACCAGCCGGTCGGCATCCGCGCGGTGGCCGCCGAGGTGATCGGCGAGGAGCTGGGGGACCGCACCCCGGCCGGCCTGTGGCCGAGCGATCACGCGGGCGTGGTGGCCGTCCTTCGGTTGGGGTGATCTCGGCCGGAGTCCTCGTTCCGTGTGGGGGGAGCTCGCTCCCCCACACCCCCCAAGAGCCCGGCCCGCATTGCTCCTGGTCGCGAGGAGCCGATCCGGGGCCTCGCCGTTACCCGGCCGTGAGCGGCCGGGCGTACACCTTGCCTGGAGACCATGGAAGGCGAGGAGACGGATGAAGGTCCTGCGAGCCCTGGGGACGGGGCGGACGGCGCGCCGACCGGGCCGGGCAGGTGCGGGCCCCGGCCCGGCGGCGCCCGGCTGCGTGTTCTGCGGCCGGCCGATCGCGGCGGCCGAGCGCTGCCCGCTGCTGCCGAGCTCCCACTGGGGCTGCTGCTCGTGCCGGGCCCCGGCGATGCCCGCCAGCCCCGGCGCCGCCTGACCGCCTAACGGAACAGCAGCCGCACGCCGACCACCACGCCGAAGGCGATCACCAGCCAGCGGAGGGCCTGGTCGTTGAGGCGGCGGGCCAGCAGCACGCCGGCCTGGCCGCCGAGCAGGCTGGCGGCGGCCATCACCGCCACCGCCACCCACACGACGTCGGCGAACAGCGCGAAGTAGAGCGCGCCGACCAGGTTGATGACCAGTGACAGCAGGCCCTTGAGGGCGTTCAGGCGCTGCAGGCTGTCGGCCACGAAGATGCCGAGGATCGCCAGCATCATGATGCCGAGCCCGGCGCCGAAGTAGGCGCCGTAGGCGGCGGCGAGGAACTGGGCCGCCAGCAGGACCGCGCCGTGCCGCCGGGCGGTGCGGGCCGCCC
>DASQWY010000549.1:0-22327 GCA_035640005.1 Actinomycetes bacterium | reverse complement strand
CCGGCCAGGGCCGCGGCCAGCAGCGCCGCCGCCTCCCCCCGGGTCGGAGCGTGCGCCACCACCTTGGCCAGCAGCGGGTCGTAGTGGACCCCGACCGCCGAGCCGTCCGCGACGCCCGCGTCCACGCGGATGCCCGGCGGTTCGGGCAGGCGGAAGCGGTGCAGCACCCCGGCCTGCGGCAGGAAGCCACGCAGCGGGTCCTCGGCGTACAGCCGCGCCTCGATCGCGTGGCCGCCGACCCGCGCCCGCAGGGCCTGCTGCGGCAGCGGCTCCCCGGCGGCGACGCGCAGCTGCAGCCGCACCAGGTCCAGCCCGGTGACCGCCTCGGTCACCGGGTGCTCCACCTGCAGCCGGGTGTTCATCTCCAGGAACCAGAAGGCCCCGTCGGCCGCCAGCAGGAACTCGACCGTGCCGGCGCCGGCGTAGCCGACCGCGCCGGCCACCGCCACCGCCGCCTCGTCCAGGCGGCGCCGCAGGTCCTCGCCGACCGCCGGCGACGGCGCCTCCTCCAGCAGCTTCTGGTGGCGGCGCTGGACCGAGCACTCCCGCTCGAACAGCGGCACCACCGTGCCGTGCTCGTCGCCGAAGACCTGCACCTCCACGTGCCTGGGCGCCTCCAGCCAACGCTCCAGGAACACCGACCCGTCGCCGAAGGCGGCCACCGCCTGCGCGCTCGCCGCCGCCACCGCGGCCTCCAGCGCCGCCGGGTCGCGGACCACCCGCAGGCCCAGGCCGCCGCCGCCGAAGGTCGCCTTCACCGCCAGCGGGTAGCCAACCTCCGCCGCGGCCGCGGCCGTGACCCCGCCGCGGCCCGGCACCGGCGCGCCGGGCAGCACCGGCACCCCGGCCGCCGCCGCCAGCCGCTTGGCCTCGGCCTTGTCGGCCATGGCCGCGACCGCCTCGGGCGGCGGCCCGACGAACTTGAGGCCGCGCTTGCGGCAGCCGCGGGCGAAGTCGGGGTTCTCGGCCAGGAAGCCGTAGCCGGGGTGCACCGCGTCGGCGCCGGTCCGCTCGGCCGCGTCCAGGATGGCGTCGGCGCGCAGGTAGGGCTCGGCCGGGGTGGCGCCGCCGAGCGGGACCGCCTCGTCGGCCTCGGCCACGAACGGGGCGTGCGCGTCCGGGTCGGAGAACACCGCCACCGTGGCGATCCCCATCGCCCGGCAGGTCCTGGCGACCCGGCGGGCGATCTCGCCGCGGTTGGCGATCAGCAGCTTGGCGATCACATCCGGAACACGCCGAAGGAGCCCGTCCCCTTCACCTCCCCCGAGTGGCAGGCCGACAGCGCGATGCCGAGCACGGTGCGGGTGTCGCGCGGGTCGATGATGCCGTCGTCGTACAGCAGGCCGGTGTTGAACAGCGCGGTCGACTCGGCCTCGACCTGGCCGGCGACCGCCTCGCGCATGGCCCGGTCGGCCGCCTCGTCGAACGGCCGCCCGCCCGCCGCCGCCGACTGGCGCGCCAGGATCGACATGACCCCGGCGAGCTGCTCGGCGCCCATCACCGCCGAGCGGGACGCCGGCCAGGTGAACAGGAAGCGCGGGTCGTAGGCGCGGCCGGCCATGCCGTAGCCGCCGGCCCCGTAGGAGGCGCCGAGGATCACCGTCAGGTGCGGCACCGTCGAGGTCGACACCGCGTTGATCATCTTGGCGCCGTCCTTGATGATGCCGCGTTGCTCGTAGTCCTTGCCGACCATGTAGCCGGTGGTGTTCTGCAGGAACAGCAGCGGCAGGTCGCGGCGGTTGGCGAGCTGGATGAAGTGGGCCGCCTTGTTGGATTCCTCCGAGAACAGCACCGGCCGCGCGCTGGCGAGCACGCCGAGCGGGAAGCCGTGCACCGACGCCCAGCCGCATACCAGGTTGCCGCCGTACAGCGGCTTCCACTCGTCGAAGCGGGAGCCGTCCACCACCCGGGCGAGGACCTCGCGCACGTCGGCGGGCTGCCGCAGGTCGACCGGGGCGAGGCCGAGCAGCTCGTCGGGGTCGTGGAGCGGCTCGTCGGCCGGCGCGGTCGGGCCCGGGCCGAGCTTGCGCCAGCCCAGGGAGGCGACGATCTGGCGGCCGATGCGGATGGCGTCGCGCTCGTCGGCTGCCAGGTGGTCGGCCAGCCCGGAGGCGCGGGCGTGCATCTCGGCGCCGCCCAGCTCCTCCTCGCCGGCCTCCTCGCCGGTGGCCATCTTCACCAGCGGCGGCCCGCCCAGGAACACCTTCGCGCGCCCGCGGACCATGACGGTGTGGTCGGACATGCCGGGGACGTAGGCGCCGCCTGCGGTGGAGCTGCCGAACACCAGCGCCACCGTGGGCACGCCGGCGGCCGACAACCGCGCCAGGTTACGGAAGACCGCCCCGCCGGGGATGAAGATCTGCGACTGGGTCGGCAGGTCGGCCCCTGCCGACTCGATCAGCTGCACCAGCGGCAGCCGGTTGCGCTCGGCGACCTCCATCGCCCGCAGGGTCTTCTTCAGGCCGAACGGGTTGGTGGCGCCGCCGCGCACGGTCGGGTCGCTGGCCAGCACCACGCACTCCACGCCCGACACCGGCCCGATCCCGGTGACGCCGCTGGCGCCGACCCGGAAGTCGCTCCCCCAGGCGGCCAGCGGCTGCAGCTCCAGGAACGGCGCGTCCCGGTCCAGCAGCAGCTCCACCCGTTCGCGGGCCAGCAGCTTGTCCCGCGCCCGGTGGCGGGCGAGGTAGCGCTCGCCGCCGCCCGCCCTGGCCTGCGCGAGCTGCTCGGAAAGCTCCTCGAGCAGCCGCAGGTTGGCGCTCCGGTTGGCGCGGTAGGTCTCCGACGCCCGGTCGAGCCGGCTGGCCAGCACGCTCATGGTTACCGAAAGGTAACCATGCCGCCCCGGTCCGGTCCAGGAGCGCTCCGGAGCCCGCGGCGTTTCAGCTGCTAGCCGGGGGGGAAGCCGCTGAGTCCAGCCGACGCGACGGAGGGGGGTCACGGGTCGTGGGGCGAGGTGACCAGGGCGCCCGAGAAGACGGAGCGGCGCGACCGGCAACCGGCGCCGGCCGGGCCGGTCGGGTGCGGGTGCGCCTCCGGCCCACCAGGACCGCGGCGATGCGGGCCCGCCGCGCCCTGCGACGGCTGGGGCTGCCGGGCCAGCTCGCCCACGACGCGCTGCTGCTGATCTCGGAGCTGGTGACCAACAGCGTCCGCCACGCCGGGCTCGGCCCGGACGACCGCATCGACATCACCGCCGACTGGTCGGGCACCCGGCTGCGGGTGCAGGTGCGCGACCGGGGCCGCCCTGAGCGGCCGGGGCTCTCGGCCGTCCGCCCGACCCCGGGCGCGGAGTCGGGCTGGGGGCTGTACCTGGTGGACCGGCTGGCCAGCCGCTGGGGCACCACCCCCGACGGGTACTGGTTCGAGCTGCGGCAGGGTCCCGGTCGGAGCGATTAGCCGCGCGGATCCTCCTCGATCGCGATCGCCGCGGGAGTCCCCTCCCGCTTGGCCACCACCGTGTAGCGGTCGGTCTCCTCGACCACCCGCTCCACCTCGGGCAGCACGTGGGAGCGGACCACGGCGAACCTGGTCGGCTCGGCCCGCAGCGCCTCGTACTCGGCGATGGTGATGGCGATCAGCCGGTCGCACTCCAGGTGCCCGCACTCGCACAGCATGCGGATGTGCCCCCCGGCGGGTGCGTCCTGGTGGGCCTGCTCGATCTCCTGGTTGATCCGCCGGGTCGTGGCCTCGTTGCGAGCGACCCGCTCCTCCCGACTACTCACCTGGCATCACCCCGGAGCACCAACTCGGCTACGCCGGCAAGCGGGAAGCATACCCGCGGCCAGGGTTCGGTGGCGGGCGGAGCCTCAGCCGTCCACGCGCGCGTAGTAAGGGTCGGCGGCCATGCCGCGGAAGGCGTCCAGGGCCGTCTGGCTGGAGTTCACGAACCAGGTGCAGCTCGCGAACTTCGACTTCTTGTCGTAGTAGAGGATGCCCTTGAACTGCTCCCAGCCGGGCTTCGAGAACAGCGCCTGCGCGTCGCGGTACCACTGCGCCTTGCGGCCCGGCTGGGCCGGGTCCTCGGTGCTGGCCCACTCGGGCACGAACAGGCCCTTGAGCGGGCGGCCCTGGGCGAACAGGCGCATGGGGTTGAGCAGGCTCTCCAGCGAGTTCCACGGGTTGTTGATGCCCGGCCGGCAGGTGAACCAGTTGTAGGCGTCGGCGCCGATGTAGTCGACCCAGGCGTCGCCGGGGTACCAGTCGGCCGCCCGGCGGCGGTCGCGGGCCTTGAAGGAGAACGCGGTCATGGTCCACAGGTAGTCGGCGTTGGCGACCCCTTGGGCTCGGAAGACGCCGACGACCTTGCGCCAGGCGGCGACGAAGTCCGCGGCGGTGCTGTTGCCGCTGTTGGCGGTCGTCTCGGGCTCGTGGTTGAAGATGAAGTACACGTGGGTGCCGAGGTTCCTGACCCTGGTCGCCCAGGACACCATGTCGTTGTAGAGCGCCGACCCCGGCTGGGCGGCGGCGATGTCGCGCCACAGCACGAAGGTCCCGTTGCTGCGCTGCGCCTTGACCGACAGCAGCAGCGGGTGGCTGCTGGCGACGAACCAGTTGACGTCGGCGTCGGGGAAGGGCTCGTCCCAGGAGTAGTAGACGCGGACCGCCGCCAGCTTGCGCCCGATCTGGGTCTCGAGCGCGGTGGTGCCCTGCTGGGTGGCCGGCTCGGGCCGGGCGCCGAACAGCACGGTCGGGTCGCCCGGTCCGGCGCCGGCGGGGCCGGCGAGCCCCACGCCCACCACCGCCAGCGACAGGCACAGCACCAGGCACACCACCAGCGGCAAGGGCGCTCGCGCGATCATCTCGTTCCTCTTGGGGCCGGTTTTGGCCTCAAGGTGCCCGCCGGGCTCGCCCCGGTCAACGTGCAAACGCCGTACCGCCGCCCGGCTCCAGGTGGCGCCGCTCCACGCTGGCCAGCACCGAGCAGAACGGGTCCACCATGTTGCCGACCCGCAGCCGGCCGACCTGGCCGAGCAGCTGGTAGGCGTCGGCCGGCGAGAAGCCGTGGGCGCGCACCAGCCGGTGGACCAGGTCCAGGTAGGCGGCCCTGGCGCAGTCGGTGAGGCTGGCGCCCTGCAGCCCGGCCAGCGAGCCGATCGCCTCGGCGGTGTCGAGCTGCGGCAGCGCCACGAAGCCGGCCTCATCCCTGGAGCGCACGCGCATGGTCAGCTCGACCTCGGCCTCCAGCTCCACCGCGGCGCCGGTGATCTCGCCGTCGCCCTGGGCGCCGTGGGCGTCGCCGAAAGCGACCAGGGCGCCCTCCACGTTGACGGGCAGGCGCAGGGTCGCCCCGGCGGTCAGCGCCGGCTGGTCGACGTCGCCGAGGTACTCGGGCGACTGCGAGAACGACAGCCGCCGCTCGCGCCTGGGCGCGACCCCGACGGTGCCCAGGAACGGCCGCAGCGGCACCGCCACCGTCCCGCCCCGGCAGGGGAAGCTGGCGACCCCGTCCCGGTAGGGGACCAGCCGCAGCTCCTGCACGGCAAAGCCCTCCTGCCGCAGGGCGCCGAAGCCGCCGAAGATGCCGGTCCAGGCCTCGCCGGCGGCCGGGGAGGGCTCGACCCGGTGCAGCTCGACCTCGACCACGTCGCCGGGGCGAGCCCCGCTGAGGTGGAACGGCCCGGTCACCGGGCAGGCGCCGCCGAGCCGCTCCAGCACCTCGTCGATGTGCAGCCCGCGCGGCGCCTCGGCCCTGGCCAGGCCGCACAGCGAGTCGGCCGTCTCCACCACGATCCGCTCGCCGTCGGCGACCTCGGCCAGCGGCTCGGCCAGGGGGTCGAAGAACAGCGTGGTGGCGGTGCGGGGGAAGCGGCGCACGTCACTGGCGGCTGGCGCGGCCCACGGCGGCGCCATGCTCGGCCTCCCAGACGCTGGCGGCGGCCTGGAAGCAGGCCAGCGGCGCCCGCAGCACCCCGGCGCCGATCTGGCCGCCGTCCTTGCCGGCCAGGCCGCCGTCGATCACCGGCACGACTCCGGTGGCCACCACCCGCAGCACGTCGATGCCGGTCGGGGTGCCGCGGAAGCCGAGGTAGGGGATCTTGAACTCGGGGTGCTCGCCGACGGTGATGTCGTACATGGCGAGGTTGGCGTCCACCATCGCCTCGGGCGAGCCGCCCTGGTAGGCCTGCAGGCCGAAGGCGGACGCCTGGGCGAAGCCGCCGAGCCCGACCGTCTCGGTGATGTGGCTCTCGCCGCCGATCCACTCCACGTCGTCCTGGGTGAAACCGGGGAACAGCCGGGCCTCGACGGTCGGCAGCGGGCCGCGGAACCAGCCGCCGCCGAGCCCGCTGACCCGGATCGCGTACTCGCGGCAGCTGATCGTCATCGCCGTGACCAGGCTGGAGCCCGACACCCCGTGGGCGGCGTCGGCCATCACCTTGGCCGCGGCCATCGACAGGCGCAGGAAGAAGTAGTCGCTGGCCTGCAGGAACGCAAGCGCCCGGCGGACCGCCTCGCCGCCGCCGTCGCCGGCCAGGTCCAGGAAGGCGCCGAACAGCTCGCGGGTGAACAGCAGGGTGGCGGCGGTGTTGCGGCTGTGCAGCTCGTCGCCCATGTGCAGGGCGCGGCGGATGATCGGCACCAGCGGCACCCCGCCGAGCCGCCGGATGGCCTGGCCGAGCAGCGGCCCCAGCTCGGCGGCCAGGTAGTCGAGGGCGCGGCGGACGTCGTCGTCGTACACCCCGTAGTTGAGCCGCTTGCGGGACTCGCCCTCGAAGAGGTTGCAGAAGCCGCGGTTGCCGAAGCGGCTGGACTCCACCACCAGCACCGGCATGGAGGCGGTGTAGATGCCGGCGACCGACCCGACGCAGCCGTGCTCGTGGCAGGCGCCGAGGCGGACGCGGCCGGAGCGCAACGCCTGGTCGGCGGCGGCGGCGTCGGGGGCCAGCCCCTCGTGGACCACGCCGGCGAGCACCGCCCGCCGCTGCCCGCCCTGGTAGGCGTCCCAGGGCAGCGGCGCGCCGGAGGTGAGCACGGTCGCCGGGGTCATGCCCGGGACGACCTCGCCGGCCGGGCGGACGTCGACCAGCACCGGGTCGGCGCTCACCAGCCGGCCGAACGCCTCGGCGTTGGCGATCACGGTCACGGGCCCCCCTCTCTCACCAGCGGTGCAGGTAGCGGGCCCGCTCCCAGTCACCGACGACCATGTTGTATTCCTCCCATTCGGCCCGGCGGACGCGCACGTAGGTGTCGTGCAGGGCGCCGCCGAACACCTCCCGTGCCAGCTCGTCGGCCTCGAACTCGGCGACCGCCTCGCCGAGGGTGGCCGGCACGCGGCGGACGCCGGCGGCCTCCAGGTCCTCCTCGCTCACCGTGTAGGTGTCGACGTTGACCGGGTCGGGGGCCTTGAGCCGCCGGCGGATCCCGTCCAGGCCGGCGGCCAGGGTGATCGCCGCGCCCAGGTAGAAGTTGCTGGCGCTGTCGGCGATGCGCAGCTCCAGGCAGCGCCGGTTCATTGGCAGCCGGCACATCAGCGTGCGGTTGTTGTGGCCCCACGCCCGGTACACCGGCGCCCAGGAGATCTCGTTCATCAGGCCGCGGGGCAGCATCCGCTTGTAGGAGTTGACCGTCGGGCAGACCACCGCGGTGATCGCCCCGGCGTGCTCCAGCACCCCGGCGGTGAACTGCTGGGCCAGCTCGGTATAGCCGCGGTCGGGGCGGTCCAGCGCCGCCGGGTTGGCCGGCCCCGCGCCCTCCACCTCGAACAGGTTGGCGCCGCCGTCCAGGGCGGCGAGGCTGAGGTTGTAGTGGGCGCCGGAGCCGAACGCCTGCGACCAGGGCTTGGGCATGAAGGTCGCGACGCAGCCGAGGGAGCGGGCGACGTGCTTGGCCATCAGCCGGAACAGCACCATCCGGTCGGCCATGGCGAGGGCGTCGGTGTGGCGGAAGTCGAACTCGTACTGGCCGTCCCCGCCCTCGTGGTCGAAGGAGAACACGTCCCAGCCGAGCTGGTTCATGTAGGCGACCATCGGGCCGAGGAACGGCTCGGCCAGCATGGTCGCCTCCAGGTCGTAGCCGCGGGTGGGCGCGTTGAAGGTGTCGGAGGCCACGAACGGCCGCCACTCGCCGTCGACCTGGCGCAGCACGTACACCTCCGGCTCCACGCCCATGTCCAGGCGGTAGCCGAGGGCGGCGGCCGCCTCGACCTGGCGCCGCAGCACCCGGCGGGAGTCGTGGCTGTACGGCTCGCCGTGGAAGCGCAGGTCGGCGGCGGCGATCGCGTAGCGGCTGTCCCACGGCAGCACGGTGAGGGTCGCCAGGTCGGGGATGCCGACGCACTCGTCCTCGTTGGGCCCGAGCGGGCCCATCCCCTCCAGGGCCCCGACCGTGTACAGCTCCGAGCCCGCCGCCATCGACTCGAAGTGGGCCAGCGGCACGCACTTGGCCTTGGGGACGCCGTCCAGGTCGGTGTAGGCGCCGAACACGTAACCGACCCCGGCCGCCTCCAGCCGCTCGCGTGCCGCCAGGACCTCGGACATGCCCGCTCCCTTCACCCCGCCGTCGCCTGGTAGCGCAGCACCCGGCCCCCGCCGACGGTCACCAGCACCCCGCGCAGCACGCCCTCGCCGTACTCGGAGCCGGCGTTGATCGCCAGCGTCCTGCCCAGCCGCACCGCCCCGCCGGACTCGTGGACGTGGCCGTGCAGGCTGAGCAGCGGCTGGTGCCGCTCGATCGCGGCCCGCACGGCGGTGGAGCCGACCGGGGCGGTCCGCTCGCCGCCGACGCCCCGCTTGACCCGCAGGTCCTGGCCGAGCAGCGGGGCGGTGTCCAGCCGCGAGTCGTACGGCGGCACGTGCAGGTTCCACAGCGCCTCCCGCGGGTGCTCCAGGCCGGCGGCGAGCTTCTCCAGGCGCTCGGCGATCGCCTCCTCCGGGTACTCGCGCGGGGTGTTCCACGGGGTCTGGTTGGTCCAGCCGGTGGTGAGCAGCTCGTGGCCGGGGGCGATCTCGACGATCTCGCCCTCCACCAGGCGCACGCGCTGGCCGCCGTGCTCGCGCAGCACGTCGTCGACCGGCCAGGGGTCGTCGTTGCCCGGGGCGGTGAGGATGCGCACGCCAGAACCGGCCAGCCGCTCCTCGGCGTGCGCGAACCAGCGGCGCAGGGTCGCCTCCATCAGCTCGGCGAACAGCGCCTCGACCGCCTCCGGGTGGTCGCGGTAGTGCTCGTGCTCGTCGGCCTCCATCCGCCGGGTGTAGAGGCCGGCGTTGCGGGCCTGGCGTTCCAGCTCGGCGGCGCCGCGCTCGTCGACCAGCCGCTCGCGGCCGTGCACGACCGCTCGCCAGCTGTCGTCGCCCTGGCGGACCAGCGGCACCACCAGCTTGCCGGTCAGGTCGCCGCCGAGCACCAGCAGGTCGGCGCCGTAGAAGCCGGCGGCGGCCACGAACTTGCGGAAGCAGGTCTCCGAGCCGTGCAGGTCGGTGGCGAAGAACAGGGTCACCGCCCCCTCCGGGTCGGCCCTGCCGCGGCGCCGCGGGAGGGTCATCAGTAGACCGCCTCGCGGTCGTCCACGTCCTGCCACCACTGCACCCGCTCGCCGAGCCGCGCCCTGGCCCGCCAGCGGACCGACTTGGGGGCGGCGTCGATGGCGGCCAGCAGGGTGTCGGCCCGCTCGGCGACCAGCCGGCCGGCGCCGTTGGCGGCCGCCGAGGCCGCAAGGTCCCGCAGGTTGGCGGTGGCGGTCCGGTGGAAGCCCCAGTCCCTGGCCAGCAGGCCGGCGACGTAGGCGGCGTCGATCGCCTCGGCGTCCCCGCCGGCGGCCGCCACCGGGTGGGTGGCCAGCAGCACGCGACCGTCGATGCGGTCGGTCACCGTCGGCCGCACGATCTGCAGCTTCTGCAGCAGCAGGTCCTCGACCGGCACGGTGACCGCGCGGCGGCCGAGCCGGTCGCGCAGCTCGATGGTGTGGCAGAACTCCAGCCGGTCGACGAACACGTCCAGCTCCAGGCCGCTGCCGGGGTGGCGGTAGGCGTAGCGCCGGCCCTCCATGGCCACCAGCAGGTCGCGGTCGACCAGCCAGCCGCGCTCCTCCAGCAGCTGCCGCAGCCCCCGGCGGTCCTCGCGCAGGCAGACGGCGTCGATGTCCTTGGCCGGCCGGCCGGCGGCGTCCAGCTGCTCGGCCGCGGGGGCGCAGTGCAGCCGCACGCCGGTGGAGCCGACCAGCCGCAGGGCCAGGCCGCGGTCGGCGGCGACGCCGAGCAGCTCGACCGCCTCGGCCTGCACCGCCTCCCAGCCGGGGCCGGACGCGCCCGCCATCAGCTCACTCGATCGGGATCTGCCGGAAGGCGAGGTCGATGTCGATGCCCTGGCGCCGGCGGTAGGTGCGGGTGCCGGCGAACCAGACGATCCCGAAGACGACGATGCCGAGCACGATCCAGAACTCGCGCGACAGGTGGTGCAGGGTGAACATCGGCCCGGCCGCGATCGGGTCGTTCCACAGCAGGTACAGCACCAGCGCGAAGAACACCGCGGAGATGGCGCCGGTCACCGCCATCAGCGGCGCGCCGCCGACGCGCGAGCCGGCCGCCGGGGAGCCGTCGAACAGCTGGCGGCGGCTGCGCGGGAACAGCACGGCCGACAGCATCGCCGCGCCCCACACCACCACCAGCGCCTCGATGAGGCTGAGGAAGGCGATGTTGCGGTAGGCGATCAGCCACATGAACACCACCGACCCGGCGGTCGACAGGCCGATCGCGACCACCGGGGTGTGGACCCGCTCGCTGACGTAGCCGAGCCGGTCGGGGGCGAGCCGGTCGAACGACCAGGCGATCATCGAGCGGGTGGTGTAGGCCAGCTCGGCCGGGATCCAGAACCAGATCCAGGCGACGAAGGTGGCCATGATGATCACCGCCAGCAGCACGTTGCTGGCGAGGATGCCGGCCAGCACGGTGAACCAGGGGGAGGCGCCCACGGTCGCCTCGGTGGAACCTCCTGCGACCCCGGAGATCGAGTTGAAGCCGATCGCGCCCTGGAACGGGTAGCCGAACGCCTTGGCGGCCAGCCCGTCGAACAGGGCGATCAGCAGGCCGGTGGCGGCGACCGCGCCGAGCATGCCGACCAGCTGGGAGCGGCGCACCCGCTTGACCTCGCCGCCGATGCCGACCGACTGGACGGCGCCGAGCAGCGGCAGCAGCGGCCACACCAGGAACTTGACGCTCTCGCCGAGGCTGAAGTGGCCGACCACGAAGCCGTTCTGCTTGGCGGTGGCGATCACGCCGTTGTAGTCGAGCCCGCCGAGCCGCTGCAGGTTGGCGGCGAAGCGGCCGCGGCTGCCGAGCAGCAGCACCGCCACCAGCACCACGGTGCCCAGCACCGCCACGGCGAACAGCAGCTTCTGGACGGTGAAGTAGCGGCGCGTGCCCGAGGCGAGCAGCAGGCCGGCCAGCAGCAGCACCACCGTCCCGATCCAGAACACCCCGCCCGGCTCGGCGGTGCGGGCCGCCCAGTCGACCAGGGTCTTGTTACCGGCGACGGCGCCGACCGTCGCCAGGAACGACGACAGCCCGACCTTGACGATCAGCGACGCGGCGAAGGCCGCGTAGTAGAGCAGGATGACGGTCTCCACCAGCGAGCCGACGAACGCGAACCCGGGGCTCAGGCTGCGTGACAGCGACACGTACACCCCGCCCGAGCGCGGGAAGACCACCGACCAGAAGTAGAAGGTGGCCGCCACCGCCAGCATCCCGATCGACGCCAGCAGCGTCGACAGCCACACGCCGGTGCCCGGGTACAGGCTGGGGCCGTAGTACTGGTTCAGGGCGATGGCGATCCCCACCGACACCAGCCCCACGTTGAAGATGAAGACGTCGGTCGATCCCGCCACCCGGATCAGTCCCGACGCCGGCCGGGAGAAGACCCCCGGACCGGCCAGGTCGGCCTGCCCCGCCATGGCCCACCTCCTTGGCCGCGATGTCCCTCGGCAAGCACTAGCATCGCCGGAATGCGAATGTCAATGTCCTGGGGTGGCTGTTGGTCGGATATCGACTTCAGAGGGCTCCTTGAGTTTGAATACCGCCGTGCACACGTCCGAACGAGGGGGTGCGCGTGTGGATCGCGCCCGCGGCATGAACGACCGGCGCAGGGGCGTCGTCGACGAGGTCGACCGCGACATCATCCGGCTGCTGCAGAGCGACGGGCGGACCAGCAACACCGACATCGCCCGCGCGCTCGGGGTCACCGAGACCACCATCCGCAAGCGCATCGCCCGGCTGATCGACGAGGAGCTGGTCAACGTCGTGGCGGTGCCGACCCCGCGGGCGGTCGGCATGACGATGTCGGCGATCATCGGCATCTCGGTGCAGCTGCCGAGCCTGCGGGCGGTGTCCGAGCGGCTGGTCGCCTACCCGGAGGTGCGCTACGTGGGCATCGCCACCGGCCGCTACGACGTGATCATCGAGGCATTCTTCACCGACGAGGAGCACCTGCTCGAGTTCGTCTCCAAGAAGCTCGGCTCGCTGAAGGGCGTGACCGGCGCCGAGACCGGCCTGATCCTCAAGGTCGCCAAGTTCTCGTACGAGTGGGAGATCCCTTGACCTCGAGCCGGCATGCCTTCAGGAAGAAGCTCTCGTAGTGCCCAACCCTCCCGGCGACATCCGGGAAGCGGGCGCGGGCGCGCTGACCGGTCCCCACCGCAGGCTATACCGCCGCCACCGGCCCGGTTGGCGGCGGACGGCAGGGCTCGGGTAGGTTCTCTGCCTTGTGGTGGAACCGATCCCATCAGCCGAAGCGTGGGCGCCCACCCGGGGCGCGCTCGAGCCGCATCCGGGCCCGGGGGCCGAGGAGCTTGCCCGCCGCAAGGCAGAGCTGCTGATCCTCTCCGAGGAGCTGCTGCGGCGCGAGCGCGGGCTGGCCAGCTACCGGTCTGAGCTGAGCGTCTTCGAGAGCCGCTACCGCGAGGCGCTGGGCAGGCGCTACGCGCTGCTGGACGAGCTGGCCGAGCAGCTGGAGGAGGCGGTCGACGAGGGGGCCGCCCTGCCCGTCGACGGCGAGCCGGACGGCCCGGCCGAGCGCTTCCCTGGCCAGGGCCTGCCCGGCGGCCAGAACTGGGCGTGGGGCGAACGGGAGCCCGCTCCCGAGCCGCACCCGGTGATCGACGACGCCGCCAAGCGGCTCTACCGGCAGCTCGCCAGGAGCATCCATCCCGACCTGGCCGGCGACCCGGGCGAGCGCGAGCGCCGCAAGGAGCTGATGGTGGCCGCCAACCTCGCCTACGAGCAAGGCGACGTCGAGGGGCTGCGGCGGCTGCTGCGCGACTGGGAGGCCAGCCCGGAGGCGGTCACCGGCAGCGGCGCCGTCGCGGAGCTGGAGCGGACCGTCCGGCGCATCGCCCAGGCGCATGCGGCCATGACCCGGATCGAGGAGCAGCTGGCCGAGCTGGAGGGATCGGCGATGGGCTGGCTGCGCCGCCGCGTCGAGAAGGCCACCGCGGAGGGCTGGGACCTGCTCGCCCACATGGTCAAGGAGCTGGACCGCCAGATCCTCGAGGCCCAGCTGGAGCTGGACCGCCGGAAGGCCCGGGCGCAGCTGCCGATCTAGGTCAGGGGCCGGCCCGCGGCGGCCGGGCGAGGAAGTCCCGCAGGATCGCGAACGCCGCCTCGGGCACCTCGCGGAACACGCCGTGGCCGGCGCCGGGGAGGACCTCCAGGCGCACCGGCGCGTTGACCAGCGCCCGCGCCAGGCGCCCCGCCTGCGCGGGCGTGGCCACCGGGTCGTCGGCGCCCGCAAGGACCAGGGTCGGGCTCCTGACCGCGTCCAGCCGCTCCCAGGCGTCGAAGCGGGCCGTCCCGCCGTCGCGAAAGTGCTGGATGACGTGGTGGTTCCAGGTGACCCGGCGCGTCCGCTCGGCGGTCTCGGCCGGGTCCTCCGGCCGGCGGCTGTACAGCGGCCGGCAGATCCGCTCCCACGCCTCGCGCAGCTCCTCGCCGTCCTCGCCGCTCATGTAGCGCCTGGCGATCTCGCGGGCCACCGGCCCGCCGAGCCGCTCGAACGCGGCCAGGGTCTCCCGCAGCGGCGCCGGCATGGCGCTGTCCAGCACCAGCCCGCCCACCCTGTCCGGGTGCCGGACGGCCGCCTGCAGGGCGACCCAGCCGCCGCCGGAGGCGCCGAGCAGGACCGGCGCGGCCAGGTCGAGCGCGTCGCAGAAGGCGGCCACGTCGTCGGCCCAGGTCTCCCACGTCCAGGTCGCCGGCGTGCCCTGGTCGGAGCGGCCGTGCCCGCGCAGGTCCAGGTAGACCACCTGCGCGTCGCTGGCCAGGCGCGAGAAGGCCGGCTTGTAGACGGTGTGGTCGGCGCCCGGCCCGCCGTGCAGCAGCACCACCGTCGGCCGCTCGGCCATGGTGGGCCCGTTGGGCACCAACGAGGCGCCCTCGACGTCGAAGTAGAGGCGGACGTCGCCGACACTGACGCGCACCAGGGCATCATGCACGCCACGGGACGCCGCGGACAGCCGCGGACGGTGTCACCCCGTGACGTCCTTGCGGGCGAACACGGCCAGGGCGGCGGCCAGGAACAGCCCCAGGTAGGCGGCGTCGACCAGCAGGCCGTGGCGGATCGCGTCCCAGGCCGGCGGCGAGCGGAACAGGTCGGGCCAGGCGAACCAGTCGTGGGTCAGCAGGTAGGGGTGGACGGCGCGGAGGGCGCCGAGCGCGTCGAGGATCTGGCTGACGATCACGAACGCCACCGTCGCCACGGTCGCGCCGGGCCCGGAGTCGGTCAGGGTGGAGACGAACAGGCCGACGGCGGCCAGGCCGGCCATGCCGCAGACCACGTAGGCGGCCGCGGCCAGGATGCGGGCCAGCGCCGGGCCGGCCTCGAGGACCGTGCCGGACAGGCTGGGGACGGGGCCGAGGCCGAAGACCGCGGCGCCGATGCCGCCGCCGACCACCAGGACCAGGGCCACGCCGGCGGCGACCAGGGCGACCACCGCGCCGAACTTGGCGAGCACCAGCTGGGCGCGCCCGACCGGCCGCAGCATCAGGTAGCGCAGGGTGCCGGCCGACGCCTCGCCGGCGACCGCGTCGCCGGCCAGCAGCCCGACGGCCAGGGGCAGGAAGAACGGCTGGATGAGCGCGATCGCGGTGAGCGGTTGCAGCAGGCCGGCCCGGCGGATCAGGTCGAAGAAGGCCGGGCCGCCGCTCGCCTGCGGCGAGGTGGACAGGATCACCGCCGGCAGCGCCGCGACCGCCACCGCCAGCCCCGCCAGCAGCCAGGTCCGCAACCGGTGCCTGGCCTTGCCGATCTCAACCCGGAACATGGGCGTCCTCGGTGAGCTCCAGGAACACGTCCTCCAGGCGCTCGGTGACCGGCTGCAGGGCGCTCACCGCCACCCCGGCGCGGACCAGGGCGGCGTTGACCGCCGCCGGGGTGGCCGGCGCGGCCAGCCGCACCTCCAGCACGCCCGGTGGGCCCTCGGTGGCGGGCTGCTCGCTCACCCCGGCGCAGTCGGCCAGCACCGCCCGGGCCCTGGCCGGGTCGTCGACCTCGATCCGCAGGCGGCCGCCGGCGGCGCGCAGCCGCGACGGCGGGCCCTCGGCGACCAGGCGGCCGCGGGCGAGCACGCCGACCCGGTCGCACATGGCCTCGACCTCGGCCAGCAGGTGGCTGGAGACGAACACGGTGGTGCCCTGGTCGGCCAGGCGGCGCAGCAGCAGGCGCACCTCTCGCATGCCCTGCGGGTCCAGGCCGTTGGTCGGCTCGTCCAGCACCAGCACCTCGGGCGCGCCGAGCAGCGCCAGGGCGATGCCGAGGCGCTGGCGCATGCCCTGGCTGTAGGCCTTGACCCGCTTGCCGGCGGCCCGCTCCAGGTCGACCAGGCGCAGCACCTCGCCGACGCGGGCCAGGCGGCGGCGCCGCTCGTCGGCCGGGCCGGCGGCGCGGGCGAAGTACTCGAGGTTGCGGCGGCCGGACAGGTAGCGCCAGAAGGCCGGCTCCTCGACGATCGCGCCGACCCGGCGCAGCGCCCGGCGGGCGGCCGCGTCCGGGCCGGCGCCCGGCCGGCCGGGCGGGAACAGCGGCGTGCCGAGCACCTCGGCGCGGCCCCCGCTCGGGAACACCAGCCCGAGCAGCATGCGGATGGTGGTGGTCTTGCCGGCCCCGTTCGGCCCCAGGAACCCGTACAGGGTCCCGGACGCCACCTCCAGGTCGAGCCGGTCGACGGCGGCCAGGTCGCCGTAGCGCTTGGTCAGCCCACGCGCGGCGAGGGCGATCACGAGGGCAGCTTGGCCTCGGCCGCGACCAGCGCGGCCTGGGGCACCGCGCCGTAGAGCAGCCAGCGGTCCTCGCCACGCACGGCCAGCCTGGCCGAGAACAGCGGCCCGGAGAACGGCAGCAGGGCGGTCAGCTCCGGGCTCGGCCTGGCCGAGCCGGGCAGCGGCAGGGCGACCACGGTGGCCCAGCCGCTGCCGAAGGTGCGCGGCAGGTACTCCGGCGCCCGCCCGGGCGGTTCCTTGGGCAGGCCGGGCCGGCGGATGGTGGCGCCGGGCGGCGGCCGGAAGCTGAAGGTGGCCGGGTCGACCGGGCCGAAGCGGACGCGGGTGAAGGCGGCCTGCACCGCCGGCTTGGCCGCGCCGCGGGCGTAGACCGCCACCCGCAGCGGGACGCGCCTGGCGGCGTCGACGGCCACCTCGACCCGGCCGACGAGCGTCTCCCGGGTTCGGGGGACCAGCCGCAGCACGTAGGCGGGCCGGCCGGCGACCCGGGCGCCGGCGGCCACCGAGACGGCGGTGCTGGGGTCGAGGGCGGCGAGGCTCCTGCGCGCCAGGGCGAGCGGGTCCACCAGGTCCAGCAGCCTGGAGCGGTCAAGGGCGTCCACCGCCCGGACGGCGGGGCCGTCGGCCAGCCGCCAGGCGGTGAAGCTCGAGGAGTCCCAGGCCCAGGCGCCGTCGCGGCCGGCGACCAGCGAGCGCTCGGCGGCCGGCAGCAGGTCGGCCAGCCTGTGCCCGTCCGGCGAGGACCAGAGCCGCAGGCGGTGGTCGCCGAAGAAGGAGGCGAACCGGTCGCCGCTCGCCCCGGGGACGCCGGCCAGGCTGGGCAGGCCGAGGTCGACGTGGGCGGCGAGCTCGCCCTGCAGCGACGGCTCGGCGGCCAGGGCGGCGGCCACCGAGGCGACCAGCCGGTCGGCGGGCAGCGGCTGCAGGCGCGGCGCCGAGGCGGCCCGCCCGGCCACCGCCACCGGCACCGCGACCAGCAGGGCGCCGGCGGCCGCGACCGCCGCCAGGGGCCGCAGCCAGCGGCTCACCATCGCGCCAGGCTCCTGGCCAGCCGGGTCGGGCGGCGGATGCCGAGGAAGCCGCCGAGCAGGGCGAAGCCGAGCACCACCGCGGCCCCCTCCAGCAGCGCGCCGGCGAGCACGCCGGCGGGCGGGTAGGCCTGCCGCTCGCCGAGCAGCGCCACCACCCCGCCGGCGAAGGTGGCGGCCACGGCGGCGCCGGCCACCACCGAGCAGAACCGCCACGGATGGCGGCGCAGGTCCACCCAGGGCAGCACCCAGGGCGCGCGCCGCTCGACCAGGATCGCGGCGGCCCTGCCGACCCGGCAGGCCGCGTCGACGGCCGGCAGCAGGGCCGGCAGCCTGGTCTCCACCCAGTCCCTGACCAGGCCGGCCAGCCTGGCCAGGTCCTCCAGCACGTCCCCGCAGGGTGGCACCGGCGCGGCGGCGGGCGGGCGGGCCTTGGCGGCACGGACGGCGGCGCGGGCCACGGCGAGCGCCGCCACCCCGGTCGCCGGCCACAGGGCCGCCAGCAGGGCCGCGAACAGCAGCAGGCCGGGCGAGCCGAGCAGCTCGTCCCGGTGGCGCAGGGCGAGCAGGCTCTCGGCCAGCAGGCTGGCGGCGGTGGCCGCCAGCGCGGTCGCGTTGCCCCGCACCAGCAGGCGCAGCTCCTCAGGGGGGATGGTGGCCGCCCGCCGGCGGGCCAGCGAGCGCAGCAGGCCGAGGCCGCCGGCCACCACCGCCACCTGGGCGGCCACGCCGGCGACCGCGCCGCTGGGGAAGCCGGCCGTCCAGGACCCGGCCATCCCCAGGAACGGCATGGCCGCCACGCACAGCCCGGCCAGCACCGCCGCGACCGCGTCGGTGGCCCGGTGGACGCTGGCGGCGGCGAGCTGGTCGACGAAGCGCCTGGCGATGGCGCCCGCCTCGCCGAAGCGGGCGATCGCGGCCCGCTCGGCGGCCGGCGCCGGGCGGCCGCGCCGCCGCTCGCCCTCGGCGGCCTCCAGCAGGTGGTCGGCGGTCTCAGCCAGCACCCGCCGCCGCAGCCGCCAGGGCACGTCGAGCTGGCGGCCCAGCTCGACCAGGTAGGCGTGCAGGAGGCGGGAGCCGCCCGCCTCGGTCGTCCTCCCACGAGCATCCATACTAAGTAATGCTAGGCATACAGCCGCGGCGCGGTCAAGGGAGGGAGCCACCCCGACTACGATGGACGGCGGACAGGCGCTCCGCAACCGGGACCGGGAGGCGCGATGGACGAGGTCGTCTACCGTTCAAAGGTCAGCGTCACGCGGGAGCGAGGCCCGCTGCGCAGTGCGGTGCTGCCCGCGCTGGACCAGCCGGTGCTGTTCGGCGTGCACGACGAGGTCGCCGAGCACTACGGCGTCGCGCCCGGCGAGCAGGAACCGCACACCACCACCCTCGACTACCTGGTCGCCGCGGCGGCCGGCTGACTGACCGGCACCTTCGGGGGCGCGCTGGAGGCGCGCGGGATCCCCGCCGCGGGCGGTCGCCTGCGGTCCGACGCGGTCGGCGAGGTCGAGCTGGACGCCAAGGTCCTCGTGGTCAAGCGGATCCACGTCACCTACCACCTGACCGTCGACCAGGCCGTCGCGGCCGACGAGAAGAAGCGGGCCGCGATCGACCGGGTCCTCGGCTTCCACGCCGAGCGCTGCCCGGTCGCCCGCACCATCGGCGGCTGCGTCGACATCACCACCAGCCTGGAGCTCACCGCGCCGTAACCGGCAAGTCGAGCCGGCGCAGGCGCTCCGGGTCGACCAGGCCGTCGATCTCGACGATCCTGCCGCCCGCCACCGTGAACGCCAGCACCGAGAACGGCCGGCCGCGCGGTGCCACCAGCACGCCCGCGGCGCCGTTGACCAGCACCGGCCGCACGAACGGCGACAGCCGCGTGAAGCCGAGCGCCTGCCCGGCCACGGCCCGCGCGCCGCGTATGACCACCGAGAGGCCCGGCCGCGCGGCCCCGCCGTCGGACCGCAGCACGACGTCGGGGTCCAGCACCGCCAGCAGCGCCTCGAAGTCGCCATCGCGGGCGGCGGCGAAGAAGGCATCGACCACCGCCCGCTGCTGCGCCAGGTCGGCATCGGGCACCCGGGCGCCCCGCACCCGCCGGCGGCCGCGGCTGGCCAGCTGGCGGGCCGCCACCGGGGAGCGTCCCACGATCGGGGCGACCTCCTCGAACCGGACGCCGAACAGGTCGTGCAGCACGAACGCCAGCCGCTCGGCGGGGGCGAGGGTGTCGAGGACCACCTGCAGGGCCAGGCCGACCCCCTCGGCCAGCAGCGCCTCCTGCTCCGGGTCGCCGCCGTCCGCGCGGCCGACCACCGGGTCGGGCAGGCGCACGGCCGCGTCCAGGGGCTGCTCGCGCCGCTGCCTGCGCGAGCGCAGCATGTTCAGGCACACCCGCGCCACCGCCGTGGTCAGCCAGCCGCTCAGGTTCTCCACCTCGCCGGCGTCGGCGCGGCTCAGCCGCAGCCACGCCTCCTGCACGGCGTCGTCGGCCTCGCTGAGGGAGCCGAGCATCCGGTAGCCGACCGCCCGCAGGTGGCCACGGTGGGCCTGGAACCGCTCGGCCAGCCGGTCGCGCTCGTCCATCGGTCACGTTTCCTGGTCGCGTCGTGTCACTGCCATGACCAACCAAACCCGGCTGGTGTGACAGGCAGGAGGTCAGCATGGCAGCACACGGGAAGGTCGCGGTGGCGGGGGCGACGGGAAGGGTCGGCCGGCACGTCGTCGACGTGCTCCAGGCCGGGGGGCACGAGGTCGTGGCGATGTCGCGTGCCACCGGCGTGGACGTGGTCACCGGGGACGGGCTGGCCGAGGCCCTGGCGGGCGTGGAGAGCGTGGTCGACGTGGCCACCGGGCCCTCTCCGGAGCAGGAGCCGGCCACGGCGTTCTTCACCGCCGCCGCCCGCAACCTGCAGGAGGCCGGCCAGCGGGCCGGCGTGCGGCGGATGGTGGTGGTGTCCATCATCGGCTGCGACCGGTTCACCGGCGGCTACAGCGCGGCCAAGGTCGCCCACGAGAAGGCGCATCTGTCGGGCCCGATCCCGGTGCGGATCCTGCGCGCGGCGCAGTTCCACGAGTTCGTCGGGCAGCTGCTGGAGTGGGGCCGGCAGGGCGACGTGATCTACGTGCCCGAGATGCGCGCCCAGCCGGTCGCCGCCAGGACCGTCGGCGAGGCGCTCGCCGGCCTGGCCACCGACCCGGTGTGGGCGCCGGCGCCGGTCCTGGAGATCGCCGGTCCGCGGGAGGAACGCCTGGTCGACATCGCCAACCTGCTGGTGGCGCGGCGCGGCGACCCGGTGCGGGTCGTCGAGACCGCGGGCGACCCGGCCGACCCGGACCGCGACGTGTACGCGAGCGGTGCCCTGCTGCCCGGACCGGACGCCACCCTGGCCGGCCCGACGTTCGAGGAGTGGCTGGACGCCACTCAATAGACTTGCCCGCATGGCCGCAATCCGGGTGGGGGTGGACGTCGGTGGCACCTTCACCGACCTGGTCGCGCTGGTCGACGGCCGGGTGGTCACCGCGAAGGTGCCGTCCACCCCGGCCAACCAGGCCGACGGGGTGCTCGGGGCGCTGCGGGCGGCGGCCCTGGAACCCGACCGGGTGGCCGCCTTCGCCCACGGCTCCACCGTGGCCACCAACGCCCTGCTCGAGCGGCGCGGGGCGCGCACCGCGCTGGTCACCACCGAGGGCTTCCGCGACCTCATCGAGATCGCCCGCCAGCAGCGCCCCGCCCTCTACGACCTGGCCCGCGACCGGCCGCCGCCGCTGGTCCCGCGCGAGCTGCGCTTCACCGTCCGCGAGCGGATGGGCCCGGACGGCGAGGTCGAGCCGCTGGACCGCGACAGCCTGGCCGCCGCGGTGGCGGCGGTCCGCGACGCGCGGGTGGAGGCGGTCGCGGTGTGCCTGCTGTTCGGCTTCCTGCACCCCGAGCACGAGCGGCAGGTCGGCCTGGCCCTGCGCGAGGCGCTGCCCGGCGTGACCGTGTCGCTGTCCAGCGAGGTCCTGCCGGAGGTGCGCGAGTACGAGCGCTGCGCGACCACGGCGGCCGACGCCTACCTGACCCCGCGGCTGGCGGCCTACCTGGAGCGGCTGGCCAAGGAGGTCGGCGGGCTGGAGCTGCCGGCGCCGCTGGTGATGCAGTCCTCCGGCGGGGTGGTCGAGGTCGAGCACGTCGCCGCCCACGCGGCCGGCTGCATCCTTTCCGGCCCGGCCGGCGGGGTGGTCGGGGCCGCCTTCGTCGCCGGCCTGTCCGGCCACCGGGACCTGCTCACCTTCGACATGGGCGGCACCTCCACCGACGTCGCGCCGGTGCTGGACGGCGTGGTGCAGACCACCACCGAGGCGGTGATCGCCGGGGTCCCGGTCAAGCTGCCGACCGTGGACGTGCACAGCGTCAGCGCCGGGGGCGGCTCGGTCGCCTGGGTCGACGAGGGCGGGGCGCTGCGGGTCGGGCCGCGCTCGGCCGGCGCCGACCCCGGCCCGGCCTGCTACGGCCGCGGCGGCACCGAGCCGACCGTCACCGACGCCAACCTGCTGCTCGGCTGCCTGGCCGCCGGGGCACGGCTGGGCGGCGAGCACGGCGTCACCCTCGACCCGGAGGCGGCCGGGCGGGCGCTGGCCGCGCTCGGGCAACCGCTCGGGCTGGACGCCGAGGCGGCCGCGCTCGGGGTGGTCGAGGTCGCCAACGCGGAGATGGCCCGCGCGCTGCGGGTGATCAGCGTGGGGCGCGGGCTGGACCCGCGGGAGTTCACCCTGGTCGCCTTCGGCGGCGCCGGCGGCATGCACGCCTGCGCGCTCGCCGAGGAGCTGGGCATCGGCCGGGTGCTGGTGCCCGAGGCCGCCGGGGTGCTGTCCGCCCTCGGCCTGGCAATCTCCGACCTGCGTCGCGACCACCTGGTGCCGCTGCTCGGCCGGCTCGACCAGCTCGACCCGGGCGCGGTGGAGGCGGCCTGGCGGCGGCTGGAGGCGCGCGCGGCCGCCGAGCTGGACAAGCCTCACCGGAGGGGTCCGGGGAACCCCAAGGGGGTGCCCCGGTGGATAGGGGCCAGGCAGGCCGACCTGCGCTACCGGGGGCAGTCGTTCGAGCTGACGGTGGAGGCC
>DASQWY010000548.1:0-2409 GCA_035640005.1 Actinomycetes bacterium | reverse complement strand
GCCCCGCACGCCCACCGATGATGCCCCCAGTCCGGCATCAAGCCTCATCCGGCCGACCCGATCGCACTCCAACCACCCAAGAACTCGGCATCGGTTGAGTCGGCCTGGGGCGCGGTGTTGGCGTTGCCGCCGGCCCGTTTCCCCAGGCCGCTCGCCGAACCCGGCGTGCGGCTCTCACCGCACCGGGCTCTCCACGGCTGCTGCCGTCAGGCGTGGTCAGGCAGGGTCCAGGGGTTGGGGATCGTGGTGCCCCGCCAGCGGTAGCGGGTGACCGCCACCGATTCCAGGTTGAACAACTCGATCCCATCCGCTGCGATCGGCTTCCACCGCCCATCGGGGGTGGTAAGCCGTCGGCGGAGGTCCGTCCACCTCCAGCGGTGCAGCGTCCTGAGCCACCGGGCGACCCGCCACCAGGCGAAGTTGGCCAGGTTGCCCAGGGTGTGCTTGCACACCGCGTGTTTGAAGTAGTTGGCCCAGCCGCGCATGATCTGGTTGAGCCGGATCAGCACGCCCTTGGGGTCCTGCTGCGACGACCTGGGAGTGAGGGCACGGATCTTGGCCTTCAGCGACCGGATGGGCCGGTCGGCGATGAAGGTGTAGACGTGCCAGGTGTTGGTGCCTCGCTTGCGGCGCCACTGGATGCGGAACCCAAGGAAGTCGAACCCATCGCTTAGGTGCGCCACTCGGGTCTTGGACGGCGACAGCCGCAGACCCAAAGGAGCAAGCACCCCAGCGACCTCCTCGCGCAGGGCTTCGACGTCGGCGCGGGTGCCGTGCACGAGCACGACGAAGTCGTCGGCGTAGCGCACGACTCGCCAGTTCGGCAGGCCCTTGGCGCGGCGTCGGGCACGTCGGCTGGCGGTGGCCATCTCCCCGCCCGGCTGCCATGGCCCGTGCAGGTGCTCGTCGAGCACTGCCAGGGCGATGTTGGCCAGCAGCGGGGATGCGATGCCGCCCTGCGGCGTGCCGGCCATGGTGTCCTCGCGGTTGCCGAGTTCGGTGAGGACCCCGGCTTTGAGGAACGCCTTGACCAGCCCCAGCACGCGCTTGTCCTTGACTCTGGCTCGCACCCGGTCCAGCAGGGCCGCGTGGTCGATGGAGTCAAAGCACGCCTCGATATCGCCGTCCAACACCCAGCGATAGCCGTGGGTGGCGAAGTGGTGAATCTCGGCGATCGCGTCGTGCGCCCGCCGCATCGGCCGGAACCCGTAGGAGACCGGCTGGAAGTCGGCCTCGAAGATCGGCTCCAGCACCAGCTTCAGCGCCGCCTGAACCACCCGATCGGCGATCACGGGGATGCCCAGCCTTCTGAGCTTCCCGCTGCCGCCGGGCTTGGGGATCTTGCGCTCGCGCACCGGCAGAGGACGAAACGTCCCTGCCTTCAACGCCAGCCGGAGATCGTCCAGGAACCCGGGGACCCCGATCGACCGCTCGACGCTGGCGACCGTCTGGCCGTCCACGCCGGGGGTGCTCGCCCCGGTATTGCCCGCGACCCGGTCGAACGCCACCAGCAGCGTCGCCGGGTCATGCACGAAGTTGAACAGGTCGTCGAACCGGCGGCCTGGATCGGCCGCCGCCCAACGGTGAAGCTTGGCCTGCATCCCCGATACCCGCTGGAACGGCCCGTCGGGTCGCTCTGGCGCGGCGCCAGCGTTCACCGGCGCGTCTTTCGGCATTGCAGCCTCCTTGCCTTCTCGCAACCGCTGCCGCCCTTCGCCCTGTGCCCGGCTCTCCCAGGCTCCGACTACTACGGCGGCTCCGCCCCGTCCCGGCCGGTCGGCCGACGGTGGGCCCAGCCCAAGCCCCGCACTGGCCGTGCGTGACCCGGGCAGGACCGGGACGGTTCCCGTGTTCACTGTGATTCGCTCGACCAAGGAGGAGCCCAGCTCTGCCCCTGCGGCCTCGCCCCGGCTACCCCGCAGCAATTCACCGTGGCCTCCCGGCAGACATCCACATGCCCGCCTGGGAGTTCCCCGCCCGATCCGACCGCGGCGGGGACGCGCCGCTCCCAGCCCATATCCACCAGATTTGAGCCGGTGAGCCTTTAAGGGACGTAGTGGCGCTGGTTCCTCGCGTACTCCTCTTGGTCACGCTCGCCGGACCCACGCCATCTGGCAGTCCTGGCGCGTCCCGGCTTCGTCGGGGCTGCTCCCACCCTCCCCGGCACCTCCCGGGTCAGGCTGCCCCCAGCTTCGCCGCCCTGCTGCGACAGGGTCAGCGGTGAAGGTCTCTCACCTCCACTCGAATCGTCAGCGCTTCACGGCGCACGTGGATCCAGGCTAAGTCCTCCAACACGACAGTGCCGTAGCGGCGCGCCAGGGTGGTGGTTAGCGTGTGGGCCTGATTCTTGCGGAGGTTGACCGCATGTCGGTCGAGTGCCGCCAGCTTGGCGTTCGCCTGGCGGTAGCC